>JAYTIP010000258.1:0-4860 GCA_043731745.1 Elusimicrobiota bacterium
GGCGGCGAGCGCCTCCTCGTGCCGGCCCATGTCGTTGAGCGCGTTTCCCTTGAAATACTGGGCCATCACGAAACCTTGGCTGCCGGGGCGGACCGAGTCGAACAAGGCGATGGCGCGCGGGAGATCGTTGTACTTGGCGTAGTAGATCGCTTTGTTGAGGTCGACTCCCGAGCGCATCCACAGGCCGGGAAACAGCGCGAGCCCGGCGAAGGCGAGCAAGGACGGCGCGTACAGCGCGCGGCGGATGCTGTCGGAGACGGGAAGCGGATAGACGCTGACGGCGGCGCGGCGAGCGGCGAGCGGAGCCAGGCCCGCGGCGAGTCCGGCCAACGGCCAGACGAACCAGCCCGTCGACGGCGCGTAGCCCGCCCAGCCCAGGTGCGACAAGACGAGCGCGCCGGCGGCCGCGCCCGTGAACCCGGCCGCGTACACGGATTCGGTCAAGGCGCCGGCGCGCCGCAGAGCGGAGGCGCCGAAGAAGCCGGTCCACAACGACGCGCCGAACATCCACAGCCACAGGGCCGCGCCCACGAGGCCGAGTTCGACGGCCGCGCCGAGAAGGGGAAGCTCCGGGTGGTCGGTCATGGTTGAGTGCCCGCCCTCGAGCTTGACGATCTCAACGGGACGGAAGCGAGGGTATTCCAAGGAGAACGAGCCCGGGCCGAAGCCGGCGAGCGGACGCTCGGCGAGCATGCGCAACTCGGCGCCGACCGTGAGGCGGCGGAATTGAGTGGCGTACGACCAGGTCTCGCGGTGGGCGATTTTCGTTCCGGTGGTGACGCTTCCCGAGTAATCGGCGGGCGTGGTCAACCACGCGCCGGCCCCGGCGCAGGCGGCGACGAGGAGGGAGAGACCCGCGGCCTTGAGCGCGGCGCGGGTGCGAAGCGCGGCGGCGACGACCGCCGCGAACGCCAGGCACGAGGCGACGAAGCCGGCCACGCCGATCGCCGAGCCGGTCAGGACCGCGGTGAGCGCGGCGACGGGCAGAAGGGCGTACGCCGCGGCGCGCAGGGGTGCCGGCGTTTCGTCGTCGAGGGTCAAGGTCAAGGCGAGGGGCACGGCGAGCGCGAGGAAGGAAGCGCACAAATACGGATTGGACAAGGTCGAGAACGCGCGCAGGCCGAGAGCTCCCTGTCCGAAAGCGCCTTTCCAAATGGCGGGGTCGAGGCCGGCGCTCTGGGCGAGGCCGTAGAGAGAGACGATCCAGGCGGCCGCGACGACGAGTGCTGCGAAGCGCGCGGCGGAGCGGGCGCCGGCGAATCCGAGGAAGGCGGCCAGGAAGCCGACGAGCATGGTGAGCTGGGTCAGGAACTCGGGCAGCGCTCCGAGCTTGTGCGGCTCGAGCGCGAAGCGCAGGATCATCCACGCCCCGTAGCCGAGCGCGGGGGCCAACACGGCCCAAGAGCTCGCGGGCGTCGCGAAACGGCCGCGCGAAACGCCCTGCCACAGCCAGGCGAAAAGCATGGTCAGTCCGCCCCACTGCAGGACCGCGTACTTGATCTCGGTCGAGTCGTAGGTCACCAAATAGAAAGCGAGGGGCAGGAGGAAGGCCGTGGCCAACAGGGCCAACTCGCCCAGACGGTGCGCGGTATCGGCGGACGGAGTCTTCACGGGATCCTCCCCGCGGCGAGTTCGTCGCCGCTGATTTCCTTCTGGGACGGCACGCCCGACCAGCCGATCACAAGCGCGATGAACGCGAGGGCGGCGGCGGCGAAAGCGACGCCCGAGAAATCGCGCGGCCACAACTCGAGCTTGGGCGTCGGAACGGGCGAAGGTGTCTCGGCGCGTTGCGCCTTGAGCGACGCGGCGAGGCGAGTCTTGAAATCGTTCGTCGCGGCTTTCGCCGGCGCGGGCGCGGCGACGGGAGCGGAGAGCGCCCTGCACTCGGCGCAGGACTCGAGATGCGCGGCGACGGCCTTCGCGCGCTTGGGCGTCAGGCGGCCCTCGGCGTGAAGATCGAGCACGGCGCGGATCGCGTGGCAGTTCATGAGAGCAGCTCCTTGAGCTTGGCGCGGCCGCGGTGCAGGCGGACGTCGAGCGCGGACAGAGAGCAGCCAAGCGTCGACGCGGCCTCTTCCCTCGGCATGCCTTCGAGGTCGACGAGGACGATGGCCATGCGCATGCCCGGAGAAACCAAGGTGAGAGCGCCCTGGACGCGGTCGGTGTTTTCGCGGGCCTGGGCCATGCGCTCGGGGCCCGGGGCGGTCTCGGCCAGGAAGTCTTCGAGCGAGGCCGAATCCTCGTCTTTTTTATAGGACATGGAGACGGTCCGGTGGGAGGCTTCTTTGCGCAAGGTGGTGAAATAGACGTTCTTGAGGATGGTCACCATCCACGCTTCAAAAGGCAGAGTTTTGTCGTATTTATCGAAGTATTTCATGACTCTCAAAAAGGCTTCCTGGACCACGTCCCCGGCGATGGCCGGGTTTCCGGTCATTCTCAATGCCACGGCATACGCCTTGTCGGCGTGCAGGGCGATAAGGCGGTCGATCTCGGCGTCCACCTGGTTAGCTTCCTTGGATTCCTTACTCCGGCCGGGGGGAGGAACTTACGGGCCCGGAGTGACAGGGATTATACTAGGTCCTTTGCGTCCGGGGCCTAGGACTTAAGTAGGTGGTCCTCTTATAAGGGCGCGACTATAATCCTTGCAGTGCTCAGGAACGCCAGGAAGTTAGTCGCGTCACTCGTCGCTGCGACCCTCGTCCTTCTGTCACCGGGTCCGCAAGCGGGTACCGCCTTCGCCCAAACCGTGCGCTCAGCACCGGTTTCCGGCGCTTCCAATTCCGGCGCCTTCGGGACTTCTCTCCCGCTTCAAGTCTCCGCCCCGCCGTCGCTCGTTCCTTCCGCTTTTTCTTTAGCCCCGTCGCTGTCGGCCGGCCAGATGCCCGCGCCCTTGGCCGCTCCGGCGCCCGCCGCGCTCGCCACGGCGCTTCCCGCCGCCGCGATCGAGCCGCTCAAGCCCGTTGCGCCGGTGCCCGAAGCGCGTCCGGCCGCACCGAAGACTCCCTCCGCCGTCGGTTCGTCGTTCGTCTACGAGGCTCACCGCGGCCTGCTCAACGCGGTCGCCAAGCTCGGCGGCGGATTGCACTCGCTGCGCCCCGCGAGCGACGCGCTCGGCGAGCTCAAGATCGCGGCCGCGGCCGACGGCCGCGCGGTGTTCTCCGACCTCGACCACACGCTCGCTGACACGAACGCGAAGTTCGACAATCAGCTCGCGCCTGATATGATCGCGGCGATCGCCGCGGTGCGCGCGGCGGGCAAGACGGTCGATGTGATCAGCGATCGCCCCGAATCGGTGTTCAAGACTTTGTCGAGCCTTCCTGTTTCGCTGCGCGCCGGCATGTTCGTCGCCGTCGACTCCGGCGGGCGCGTCTACCGCTACGGCGCCGACGGCAACGAGGTCCTCGTCCACGAGGCGCCGGTGATGACGGAGCCCGTCAAGGCCGTGCTCGCGAAGGCGGGCGCCGCCGCGATCGCGCGCTTCTCCGAGGCCGGGGCTGAGACGCTCGCGACCGAGCCCCAGTCTTGGCGCCCCTACACCTACACGATCAAGCTGAAGGTCGGTTCGAGCTGGGAGCAGGTGCGCGACGCCGGCGCGATCCTGCGCGAGGAGCTCAAGCGCGCGGGATCGGACCTCACGGTCGCCGCGAAGATGGCGAAGGACGCGTCGAACCCGCCCTACCTCGTCGTCTCGATCAACACCAAGGCCAGCGCGTCGGCCTACATCGCGGAGCAGCGCGGTCTCAAGGGCAAGGACATCGTCATCCTGGGCGATGGCATGTACGCGCCGGCCCCGGGCGGAGCGCTCAAGAGCGCGGGCGAGATCGTCGGCGGACGCGAACTCGCCGAGCAGGGCAACGGCAACGACGCCGAGATGCTCAAGGGCGTCCCCGGCGCGCGCATGTTCTCGGTCGGCGGCACGGGCGACCCTCGCCGCAAAGGCCTCGTCGTTCTCGGCAAGTCGGGTGCGGCGGCCTCGCTCGAAGTGCTGCTCTCCGTCGCGTCCAAACCCGCCGTCATCTCCGAGTACGCTCCCGAGAGCCGCGGCCGCCTGCTCTCGCTCGCCCACGAGATCGGTTTGTGGTTCAAGTCGTACAAGCACTACTTCATCGACGTCAACGTCGAGAACTGGCGCGAGTACCGGTCGGCCCGCGCGAAGTCCGCCGCGGTGCAGGCGAACACCGCGCCCGTGACCGACGCGCGCGGCTTCTTCGTCGACTCGCGCATGATGGGCATGATCGGCGGCGCGCGCACCGTGGGCTCGCGCTCCGGCTCCGACGCCTATGTGAAGGCCGAGGCCGTCGGCGTCTACGACCGCTACTTCGGCGAGCGCGGCGCGGTAGCTCGCGAGGCCTTTCTCGCCTTCCTCGACCGCGCGGTCGCCTACAACCCCCTGCGCAGCTCGAGCAACCTGCGCAAGCACATCCGCAAGGCGCTGCACTCCGGCTCGCTTCTGTCTTCCGACCAGCTGGCCGGGCACTTCGACGGGCTGATGAAGTCCGCGGTCAACGAGGCCGCTTCCGATTTCCAGAAAGAAAGCCAGGCGCGGGTCCTCGCCTCCTTCCGCCGCGCGGTGGCCGACGCGCTCGCCGCCGAGGACGCGACGGCCTCCGATCGCGTCGTCGGCGTCGTGATGTTGGGCAGCTTCGCGATGGGCGCCGCGACTCCGACGAGCGACTTCGACCTGCATATTCTCACGAACAACGGCCGCTCCGCCCGAATTCCCGCCTTCCTCGAGCGCCTCGAAAAGCGCTGGACCTCCGACCCCGATTCCGTCGGCCATCCGATCAACGGCGCCGAGTTCGGCTTCGTGCCCTCGCGCGCGCTGTTGATGCGCATCCACCACGACCGCTTCGCCATCAT
>JAYTIP010000259.1:0-2736 GCA_043731745.1 Elusimicrobiota bacterium
CCGGTCCTCTTAGGAGCAACGCCAGGAAGTTGTTGTACTGGGCGAAGCCGCGGTTGAGGGGGACCGCCGACTCAAGGGGCTTGTCGTTCTCGTGAATGAGTATTTCCACCGCGGAACTTAAGGCCTTAATCGTCGGCTTGTTCTTCGCGTTGAAAACGGCGATCGACTGCGGATCGGCCGCCGCCGGCTTGGCCGTGAGGCTTCCGGCGAGAACCGCGAGGTCGCCTCCCGCCACGAGGTCCTTGTTGCCGTCAAACGCGGTCCCGAGCTTCGCGGCGCGCTGCTCGTCGCTCAGCGACGCGTCCCCGAGAATGTCCGACAGCGACTTGAGGAACGTTCCCATCTGCCGCGCCTTCGCGGTTTTCGTCGCGTGGTTGTCGACGATCACCTGTCCGGTCAAGCCGAGGTTGCCATCGGCGTCCACCATCTTCAGACGCAGTTCCTTGCGCAGGCCCGGAATCGAATTCTGCGAAGCGATCAACGCGCGCAGCAACGCGACGAGCTTCGCGGCCTTGTCGTGCGCCGCACCCGCGCTCGGCTTAAGCGTCGAACCCTGGCTCGTCCAGAAAGCCTCGAGCTCGTCCCACGCGCCGGGCGGGCCGTCCACGCCGAACAAGGTCTGGACGGCGCGCAGGTAGCGCCCCGACACCGCCGCCGCTTCCGCGCCGTCGGCCTCCGGCGTCTGGCGCACGACCTTCGTGATCTCCGCCGTGATCGCGTCGTACTGCGCGGCGAGCGCCCCGGCCACGGTGGCGCCCGCGCCGTCCCACTCGACGGACGCGGCCGCCTTGTCCTCGGCCAAACCCTCGAAGCTCTGCTCGGACGGGCGGCGTGCGAGGCCGATCGTCCACTCCGCCATGCGCGCAGCGCCGAGCGTGGTCCACGGCTCTTTGGGCTCATCCGGCGCGGCGAATGACGCGTCCTTGGCGGACCGGTATATCCGGCGCGCGGTGCGCGTGGCCTCGTCGCGCGCCTTCGTGGAGGCGCCGCGCTTGGCGCCGACCGCGTCGCGACCGGCGGCGACGGCCGCCGAGCCCGCGGTCTTGTCCTCGCCCTCCGGCAGCGCGTTGACGAGCTCGGCTACGGCCGAAAGCTCGCTCTCGGCGGCGGACAACTGCGCCTCGGTCGAGGCGCCGCGCGCCGACGCCAACGCAGCCTCCGCGCGAGCCCGCACGCCCGCGGCGTTCTGCTGGGTGCGGAGCAATCCCGCGCGTGCGAGCCAGTCGCCGGCGGCGGACCCGAAGCGGCCGGCCGACTCTTCCGGCGAGGCGTCGCCGGTCCACGACGGACCGAGCACACGCGACGCCCATTCGCGCGCGTAAGCGGCCGGATCGGAGGCGCCGGCGGCGCCGGGCAACTTCGCGAGTAATGCCTCCCACGCGGGCCCGGCCGCCTTCTGCCCGCCCTTCCACCACTCCGACAGCGCCTTCGCCAAACCGCCCTGTTCCCCCGTCGCGGGCTTGTTCGGGTCCTCGATCTCGAGGCGCACGGCCTCCATCGCGCGCATGCTCTGCATGTCGCTCGCGCTCTTCGGGGCCTGCGACATCGCGACCCCAGGAACCGCCGCCACTCCCGTCGTCGGCGCGATCGCGGGCCCCTGCGTGGCGCGCTTCTCCGCGGCCTTGCCGATGCGCTCGAACATGTCCGCCCGCTCGCCCTTTCCGATCTTCGCCGCGTCGTAGAGCCGGTCGATCTCGCCCACGGCCGACTGAAGGTCTTGGGGGTTGCCCGAGCGCAGATATCCGGAGAGCTTGCGGTTGACCGCGGCCAGCTGGACCTTGTACTCGCCGGGCGTCAGCTTCTTGGCCACCTCCGTCATCAACGCGCTCGCGGCGTCGCCCGACGCCGTGTTGGGCTTGGCCGCGAGCAGGCCGTCGAGGTCGAGCTTGGACGCCCGACCCCGCAAATTCTGGAACGCGGCGTTGAGCGCCGCCGCCATCTCCTCGTAGGAAGGACGGATCTCGACGGGGACCAACTGCTGACGCGCCTTCTCCACGCGCGCCGACAACGGGATCAGAGAGGCCCTGAAATCCGGCACCGCCTTTTCGAGCGCGGTCCATTCCTCGGGCTTGATCTCAGACGGAAGCCGCCCGAAGGACTTCTCCGTCGCGAGCATCCCGTCGAGATCCTTTCGCAGACCGCCCAAGTCGTTATCGACGATCGCCTCGACCAGGATTTGACCGGTGCTCGGCACGATCAGCGGCGCCAGCGCCGACTTCGCCGTCTCCGCCGCGGCCTTCTCGGCCGCGATGTACGCGTCGAGCGCGGCCTGATATTCGGTCTTCAGCTTGATCGCGTCGGCGGGCAAGGCGGCCGCTTGCGCGGGATTGGAAAAATCATCGCTCTTCACGCGCGAGATCAGCGCGTCGAGCCTTCGATCAAGCGCGTCGAGCGCCTCGCGCGGCTTCTCGAGATTGAACCCCGTGACGACCGCGGGCGCGGTCGTATCAGCAAGAGCGAGCAGGGGTTGCTGCCACGGAAGGATCAGCAGCGACAAAACGACGGCGACTACCCTGCGGAGAGGGGACGAGGGCTTCCGCATTCCCCGAGTGTAACAGGAATCACAAGTATGTCAATAGTAAATTACATATATTTTATATGCTTTTTATTGATTTATTCATGTCATTTTTTCGTGCGGGCCGTTTTTGATCATATAGAGGAAGACGCTTGACCCCTCGGCCCGTTTTGGCCATTATGCTCCATGCCCTTCGGCCCCGGCGCGACCGTCTTCTTGGC
>JAYTIP010000260.1:0-11789 GCA_043731745.1 Elusimicrobiota bacterium
ATTCTATCAAGCCTGGGATGAGGCGTACATCCCGGCGAGGACGAGGGTTCCCCCTGCCATGCTCCAGCCGGTGAATGGATCGCCCTGCAGGCCAACGCCGAGCAGGACCCCGACGACGGGCTGAAGGAAAATGAAGTTGGCGACCTTGGACGCCTCGACCTTCTCGAGCGCCATGTTCCACAGGATGACGGCGAGGAAACCGCCCGCCGCGGCGAGATACGCTATCGACAGCCACGCAGAGACCGAAGCCGCGGGCCACGCTGAAGGGGTCGAGCCCGGCAGAGCCCACGCCGCCACGCCGAAAAATCCGATGATCGAGGTGATCGCGGTGAAGTCGAGCGGCTTCACGCGCTTGAGCGCGGACTTGCCCAGCACGCTGTACAGCGCCCAACAGCCGCCGTGCGTCGCGAGGATCAGGTCGCCCTTAAGGCGGTCGGTGAACGCCCCCGACAAGGTCGGAAACCCCTGGAAAGCGATGAACATCGCGCCGGTCAGGCCGCAAACCAAAGACAAAATCTTGATCGGCGTCAGTCCTTCCCCCAGAAAGAGCGCGGAGAGCAGCACGATCGTCACGGGCTCGATGCCGACGAGCAAGGACGCGCTCGTGGCCGAAGACAATTTCACGCCGTAAGTGCCCAAAACCAACGGCAGGGCATAGCCGAGCGTTCCCACGCCGATCATCCGCGCCCAGTCCCCGCGCGTCGCCTTCGCCAGGCGCCGGCGGCCGCTCCACGCCATCGGCACGAAAAGCAGCGCGCACAGCGCCATGCGCAACAGGATCAGATCCTTCTCGGCGAAACCCTTGAGCGCGGCGGTGGTGACCGCGTAGGTGGAGCCGCCCAAAATATTGGAGACGGCGATCAGCAGATAGGGCACGGCCCTAACGGGCCAAGACGGTGGCGACGGCGTGGCAGGCGATGGCCTCACCGCGGCCGATCGCATCGAGACCTTCGTTGCTCTTCGCCTTGAGGCTCACGCGCGACTCAGGCAGCTTAAAGAGCGCCGCCAAAGACTTCTTCATCGCGTCGTAGTGAGGCTTGAGCTTGGGTTCCTCGGCGATCAAGGTCGCGTCGAGATGTACGATGTCGCCGCCGTTGGCGGCGACCTTTTCCAGCGTGTTGGCGACGATATCTTTGGAGGCCAGTCCCTTGAATTTCGGATCGCTGGGCGGAAACGCGATGCCGATTTCGCCGAGGCCCAAAGCCCCCAAAACGGCGTCGCAGCAGGCGTGCAGAACCGCGTCCCCGTCGGAGTGCCCCAGCAATCCTTTGTCGTGCGGAAGCTTGATTCCGGCGAGCCACAAGTCGCGTCCGGTCACCAGCTTGTGAATGTCGTAGCCGAAGCCCGTGCGGCTTTCCCGGCGGCCGCCGGAGCGGCCCTCGATGATCGCCGTCGCCATCGTCATGTCCTCCGGGGTGGTGATCTTGAAATTCTCGTAGCTCGACTCGACGACGGCGACTTGATGGCCGCAGCGTTCGACGAGCTGGCTTTCGTCCGTGGCGTCGGCGTCGTTTTGGAACTTCTCAAGCGCCTCTTTGAGAACCGAGTAACGGTAGGTCTGGGGCGTCTGCGCGGCCCAAAAGCGAGCGCGCTCCGGCGTCTCGGCGACGATCTTGCCCCCCTTCTCGACGATCTTGAGCGTGTCCTTGACGGGAACCGCGGCGATCGCGGCGCCGGACCTGGCCGCCTCAGCCAAGGTCGCGCGCACGATCTCGGGCGTGATCATCGAGCGGGCGCCGTCGTGCACCGCCACGACCTCGATGCCCTTGGGCAGCGCCGCAAAACCGTTACGCACAGATCCCATTCGGGTTTGGCCTGCTCTTACGACGGACACCTTGTGGGACGCCAAACCCCTCGCGTGAGAATCGTAAGCTTCGTCGCCGAGCACGAGGACGATGGCTTCGATCTCGGGCATATCGGCAAAGCACTTGAGCGACCTCTCGGCCACCGTCGAGCCCGCGAGCGGCAGGAACTGCTTCGGCTTGCCCATGCGGGAGCCCGAGCCGCCCGAGACGATGATCGCCGCGGCCCGCATTACGCGATGGGCTGGCGTTCCGGCCGGGCCTTCGCGAAGATCATGCGGCCGTTGGAAGTCTGGTGGATCGAGGTCACCGTCGCCTCGAGGCGCTTGCCCACCGAGCGGCGGCCGTCCTCGACGACGACCATCGTGCCGTCGTCCAAGTAGCCCACGCCCTGCTCGCGCTCCTTGCCGTCCTTCATGACGAAGACGCTCATGGTCTCACCGGGCAGGACGACGGTCTTGAGCGCGGAGGAGAGGTCGTTGACGTTGAGCACGGTCACGCCCTCGAGTGTGGCCACCTTGTTGACGTTGAAGTCGGTCGTGACGATCTTAGCGCCCATCTCGCGGGCGAGCTTGACGACCTTGCCCTCGATCTCGGCGATCTCGGGCACGTCCTTGTCGAGGATGCGCACGGGGATGAAGTGGCCTTCCTGCAGGCGCGCGAGCACGTCGAGGCCGCGGCGGCCGCGGGCGCGCTTCATCGGGTCCTCGGAGTCTGCGAGGCGATGGAGCTCGGTCAGGACGAACCGGGGGACGACTACAGTTCCCGAAAGGAAATGCGTCTCAACGACCTCGGCTACGCGACCGTCGATGATCGCGTTGCAGTCGAGGATCTTAAGCTCGGAGCCGCGCTTCTTGCCCATCTTAAGAATGTCCTTGTCGAGGTCGTCGAGCTCAGGGAACTTGCGCACCGCGAACACGAGGCCGAGCACGCCGAGCGCGAAGAAGCGCAGAAGCGCGAACTTGTCCCAGGTCTTATAGAGCTCCTCGTTGCCGATCTGGAACACCATGTAGTCGAGCACGCGCGCGACGATGATGCCTCCGGCCGCGCCGAGGACGCCGGCGACGATCATCAGGAGGTTGAGCTCGGCGATCAGGAACTCGATGCCGACGATCAGCAGGCCCACGCCGAGGCCGATGCCCAGACCGGCGAGGTTGGGAGAGATCTTTCCGAAGTACACGATGGCGGGACAGATCAGAACGACGGCAAGACGAAACAGCCAGGTCAGCATGGAATGCCTCCGACGGAGGATATAACGGCGGTATGAATGGCCCTATTCTACGAAATTAAGCGGGGCCTACTCGATGCCGAAGGCGGACTGGGCGGCCTCGCGCAGGTCGGCGACGCCGGTGAAGGCGATGCCGAGAGTCTTGGGCAGGTCCTTGGCGGCGCGCGCGGGAACGAGCGCGCGCTTAAAGCCCGCCTTCGCCGCCTCGCGCAGGCGCAGCTCGAGCTGGGGCACGCGGCCGATCTCACCCAGCAAGGACACCTCGCCGAGCAGCACGAGGTCGGAGGGCACGGCCTTCTCGCGCCAGGAGCCGGCGACGGCCAGGCAGGCGGCGAGGTCGAGCGCGGGGTCCTTCAAGCGCAAGCCGCCGGCGAGGCTCACGAAGCAGTCGCGGTCTTCGAGGCGCAGGCCGATGTGGCGCTCCATCGCGGCGAGCAAAACGAGCACGCGGTTGAGATCGAGCCCGGTCGACATGCGGCGTGGTAACGGGTATTTGGTCGGAACGACCAAAGCCTGTGTCTCGACGAGCATGGGGCGCGAGCCCTCGAGCGCGACGGAGACCGCACGGCCCGGCGCCGCGGTGCGCCCGAGCTCAGCGGCGAAAAAGGCGGTCGCGTCTTTGACTTCCTTAAGACCGCCTTCTCCCATCTCGAAGAGGCCGAGCTCGTCGGTCGGGCCGAAGCGGTTTTTCTGGGCGCGGAGAACGCGCAGCAGGTCATGATTTTCCGTGTCGAAGTAAAGGACGGTGTCGACGATGTGCTCGAGCACCTTGGGACCGGCGAGCGAGCCGTCCTTGGTGACGTGCCCAAGGAGGAAGACGACGGTGTCGTTCTTCTTCGCCGCACGCACGAGCTCGGCGGCGCACTCGCGCACCTGGCCGACGGAGCCGGGGCTCGAGGCGAGCAGGGGATGCGTCACGGTCTGGATCGAGTCGAGCACCATCGCCCACGGCTTGACCTGCTCCATCGCGCCGAGTATTTTCGACAGCGAGGACTCGCTGACGAGGTACAGCTGTTCGGAAGACAGCCCCAGGCGCTTGGCCCGGCTCGAGACCTGGCGCAGGCTTTCCTCTCCGGAAGCGTACAGGAACGGCCCCTTCTCCGCAAGCTTCGCCGCGGCCTGCAGCATGAGCGTCGACTTGCCAATGCCGGGAGGCCCCGCGAGCAAGATGACCTGGCCGGGCACCACGCCGCCGCCGAACAAACGGTCGAGCTCGGAGATGCCGACCGGCGTGCGTTTTTCCGCCTCTTGGTTGGCGTCCTGAAGCTTGGTCACCGCCGATGAGAACGAAGTCAGCTGACCCGCTGCGGGTCCTGCGGAGGCGGAGACGGCCTCGGCCAAGGCGCCGGCGCGCGCCATTTCCACGACCTCTTCGGCCATGGAGTTCCATTCGGAGCAGCCTGGGCATTGGCCCATGGGCTTGCTCGCGGAGTGTCCGCAGGACTGACAGCGGTAGACGGTTTTAAGTCTGGCCATGCGCGCAGTATAGCGGATATTCGCGTTTAGTACAAGTGTTCGATTGCGGCGAACGCACGCTCCTTATATCCTAGGCCTCATGTCCTTCGCCGACGACATTCTGAGCGGGCCGCTCGACCTCTCGATGACCGCCGTCGTCGAGCCCGGGCCAGGGCTTCTCATCGCGACGGCGAAGATGACCCAAAGTCGCATGCTCATGGCGGGGTTGTGCCTCGGCGTCGCGCTCCTGTTCGCGCTCCTGGCCTGGCGAGCCCGCAGCGAACCTCTCGACGCGTTGTGGCCGTGGGGCTTGATGTCCCCTTTCTTCGGCGTGCTGGCGGTGTTGCTGGCCTTCGGGTCGAGTCAGAAAAGCTTCGACGCCGGCGCGCACACCGCGCTCGTCACCGCGGGCCTCGGCCCGTTTCACATCGAGCGCCGCGTCACGCTACCCGCGACCGGCGTCATCCGGATCACCGTGCGGCGCGAACACTCGACACGCGGCGGCGGACACGGCTCGACGACCACGCGTTGGTACGACCTGGCCGTCGCGGGCCTGCCCGAACTGGGATTTACCGCCGCCTCCGACCGCGACCCGGCGCGCGCGATGGCGGCGAAGCTGTCGAAGACCTTGGGTTACTCGGTGAAGGACGAGGTCGAGGACGACGGCGTGGAGCGCATCAAACCCTGACCGCTAAGGCCGCACGACGGCGAGCGCGTACATGTTCCCCTCGCCGTCGAGATACCAGTCGAGTATCTGACTGCCGAGCAGGACACGCTCGACTCGCTTTTCGGTCTCGCCGGGCCTGGGCCCCGGCGTTGGCGCGGGCGAGGCCAGCCCGTCGGCCAGACTCGCCCGCGCACGATCCTCCGCGGCGGTGATGCGCAGTTCGGCGTTGTCGACGCCCTGCACGAGACCCACGCCGAAGAGATACAACTTGCCGTCATAGCGCTGCGTCCAGTGGACCCTCTTATCGGCCCGTTGGATCTTGCGCGCCCAACCCGGTTTGCGCAACTGCGGTGCGGTCATCGGGTGAGGATGGGACTGGAGGCGGGCCTCGACGTTCTTGGCCTTGGCCTCCCAAGCGCTGGCCGGGACGCCGGACTGCAGAAGTAGCAGGGCGATCAGCACATCGCGGTAAGAACTCACTCAGCCATATTACACGCCGAGAAGAGTCCGTGTGTATCGCGACGGGGCTACGGTTTTATGACCGGGATTTGAACGCGGACCGAGAGCTATTTGCTCTTCGAACGACCCTTCGTACCCGCGGCGCCGAAGGAGGCGAGGCCGAAGAGGTAGGCGATGTCCGTGTCCTCGAACATGACCTTGATCCAGCTCTGGTAGCGCGGAACCTCGGCGAGGTCCTCGACGCGGCCGCCGACGCTGACGTACTTGTGCACCCTGACGAGGGCGCCGAGGTCGTAGGCGGGCTTGGTGAATTTGCGACCTTCGAAGGTGCGGTTGCGGCCGAAGTCGTGACCCTGTGCCACGACGGACAGACGGCCGAGCATCGGATCCTTGTGGAAAGGCGTGATCGTCACGCGCGCGCCGCCGCCGGAGCGGATCACGCCGACGCCGACGTCGTAGCCGGGGCCTTCCCAGCCGAGCAAAGCGTCGATCTGGTTGGGACGCGCGTAGTCCACCTTGTTGCCGCGCCGCTCGTCGTTGATGTTGGCGAGGTTCGAACCGCCGACGTAGTAGTAGCGGCCTTCGCGGGGCGAGATCTTGAGGCCGATGTCGACGCGGGAGGTGCGGACCGCGTGCTCGTAGCGCCAGTCGTAGTTCCAGAACACGCGGAATTGATTAAGACGGCTGAAGGTGTCGTGGAGGTTGGAGACCGTGTCCTTGAGGTCGTCCTTGATCTTGGTGTCGTTGAGCAGCGCGCCGATCGTGCCCGAGCTCGTGTTCAGGCTGGCCATCATCGTGTTCGACTTGGCGAGCAGGGCGTCGAGCTTGTCGGTGATGTCGTCGCTGCGGTTGAGCGCCTTCGTCAGCTTCGGCTTGGTCGTCTCGATGAGGTCGTTGAGGTTGGCCGTCATGTCGCGCACGTTGGCCACGGTCTCGGTCAAGTTGTCGGCGAGCTTGCCGCGCGGGCCTTCCTTGGTGAAGCCGTCGAGGAGGTTCTCGAGCTTGGCGAGGGCCTTGGTCAGGGACTTCTCGATGGAGACCGGGTCCTCGCCGCGCACGGTCGAGTTGGCGGCGATCACGCCCTTGGCGCGCGTGCCCTGGTCGACCTGCAGATACTTCGAACCGATGATGCCCGTCGAACCGATCTGGAACACGGCGTCGTTGTAAATGTCGACGCCCTTGCGGATCGACATCACGACGCGGGCGCCGCCGTCCACTAATTCGATCGAGCGGACCTGGCCGACCTCGACGCCGGAGAGCTTGACTGGGGCGTCCTTGGAGAGGTTGGCGACGTCGGTGAACTGGCCGTAGAGGGTATAGCGCTTCTCGAAGGAAACGTCGCCGAGCAGGAAAATGGCGGTGGCCAGGAGGGTGAGCCCTCCGAGCACGAACGCGCCTACCTTCGTTTCAAGCGAGATCAACTTGTTTTAGCGGCCTGGTGAGACGCGCCTTCGGCTTCGAATTCCTTCAATTTCATCTTGATCGGGCCTTCGCTCTTGCCGTCCACGAACTGCCGGACGTAGGGATTGTCGCTGATCTTGATGATTTCCGGATGCGCCACCTGCAAAACCTTGCCTTCGTGAAACATCGCGATGCGGCTGGCGACCTTGTACGCCGCCTTCATGTCGTGCGTGACCATGATGGCCGTGACCTTCAGCTGTTTTTGAAGGTCCAGGATCAGATCGGCGATCACGTCCGTCATGATCGGATCCAGTCCCGTCGTGGGCTCATCATACAAAATGTACGAAGGCTGGGCCGCGATGGCGCGGGCCAAGGCGACGCGCTTTTTCATGCCGCCGGAGAGCTCCGAAGGCTTGAAGTCCTCGACGTCCTTGAGGCCGACCAAGGCCAGACAGTCGGAGGCGACCTTGCGATACTTGCCCGGCGGGATGTCGGTCAGGTAGCGCAGGCCGAAGGTGATGTTCTCCCACACCGTCATCGAGTCGAAGAGGGCGCCTTCCTGGAACAGGTAACCGAACTTGCGGCGGTACTCGGCGATGTCGCGCTCGTTCTTGAGGTCGGCCACGTCGATTCCGTCGACGACGATCTTGCCCCCGTCCGGATGGTGCAGGCCGATGACGCACTTGAGGAAGGTGGACTTGCCGCAGCCGGAGCCGCCGATGATGACGAGGGTCTCCCCCGTCTCGACGCGGATGTCGATGCCGCGCAAGATCGTGCGCGGGCCGAACTTCTTGATCACGCCCTCGGCGTCGATCATCAGGTGATCCCGAACGCGTTCAAAACCGCGGTCGCGAAGTAGTCGAGGATGAGGACCATGACCATGCTGATGACGACGGCCGCGGTCGTGGACTTACCCACGCCTTCGGCGCCGCCGCGCGTGGTCACGCCCTTGAAGCAGGAAACGAGGGACACGACGGCCGCGAACACGAAAGTCTTCAGGAAGCCGTGCACGAAGTGCCGGATCTCCATGTTGTTGATGATGTCGTGCCAATACACCGTCGCCGGGATCGCGTATTTGGCGTGGGCGACGAGGTAGCCCCCGAGAATGCCGGTGAAGTCCGAGGCGACGGTCAGCAGGGGCAGCACGATCATGAACGCGATGAAGCGCGGGATCACGAGGTAGCGGATCGGGTCGGTGCCGAGGGTGTAAAGCGCGTCGATCTGCTCGGTGACCTTCATCGTGCCGAGCTCGGCGGCGATCGCCGCACCCGCGCGGCCGGCGACGACGATGGCGGTCATCACGGGGCCGAGTTCCATGACGAGCGAAAAGGACACGACCGTGCCCACGAACAGCGGCTCGTTGAAAAAGTGCTTTGACGAGGCGCCCGTCTGCAACGCCAGCACCATGCCGGTGAAGAACGCGGTCATCGCGGTGACGGGCAAAGACTGCACGCCGATGCGCTCCATCTGGATCAAGGTCTGGCGCCACTCGATTTTTGCGCCGGTCATCCAGCCGAAGGTGGAGCGGACCAGAAAGGCGAACTGGCCGGTTTCCTCCGCGATGCGAAGGACGAGGCCGCCGAAGGATCCGATCGTGCTCTCGATCACTGGCCGGCTCCCACGCGGGGCACGCGGCTCGAGATCGCGGTCGCAGTCTCATAAGGAATCGTGCCGCACAATCGCGCGAGCTCCGCCGCGGAAATCACGGCGTCATCCTGACGACCGATCAAAACGGCGTCGTCGCCGACACGGGCGCGCGGCGCGCCCGTCACATCGATCATGACCTGGTCCATGGTCACGCGCCCGACGACGGGGCAGCGCTTGCCGCCGATGAGGACCGAGGCCTTGTTGGACAGCGCGCGCGGATAGCCGTCGCCGTACCCGATGGGCAAGGTCGCGATGCGGGACACGCGCTTGGCGCGCCAGGTGGCCCCGTAGCTGATCGAAGCACCCTTGGGCACGGTCTTGATGTAGACGATCTTGCTCTTGAGCGCCAGCACGGGCGAAAACCCTTCGTAGAGGCCGTAGGCCGCGAGACCGGGGCGCACGAGGTCGAAGCGCGCGCCGGGATGGCGCAGCGCGGCCGCCGAGTTGGCGGCGTGCACGAGAGGAGGACGCAGACCTTCTTTATCCAAGGACTTCAATACCTTTCGGAAGGCCGAAAGCTGACGCTCGGTGTAAGAGCGGTCGTCTTCGGCCTTAGCCATGTGAGTATACAACCCTTGGACCCGGATTCCTTTCAGCGCGGAGAGCTCGCGCACGAGTGCCAGAGCCGCGTCGGGGCGTAGGCCGATACGGCCCATCCCGGTGTCGACCTTGATGTGGATATTGATCGTCCGGCGCAGGCGCACCGCGGCCTCGGCCACGCGCCGCGCGGACTCGAGCGAGGCGACGATCGGGGTCAGGTCGTGGGCGGCGGCGGCGAGCACGCTTTCGAAGGGGTACAGCGAGCCGAGCACGAGAATCGGCAGCTTCACGCCAGCGCCGCGCAGGGCCACGCCTTCCTCGACGGAGGACACGCCGAGCCAGTCGGCCGCGCGCGCCTTTTGCGCGGCGAGCGCGCACAGCACGGCGTCGTGGCCGTAGGCGTTCGCCTTGACGACGAACATGAGCTTCACGCGGGGACCCATGCGTTTGCGCAGGAGGCGCAGATTTCCGACGAGCGCGCCGAGGTCGATTTCAGCCCAGGTGGGCCGGAAGAATCGTCGCATTACGAGAACTGAGTCTGGGTTTCCTCGAAGTTCACGGGCTCTTCCGTGCTCGTCTCGTCGACGAAGCGCGTGATGCTGCGCAGGAAGGTGAGCGGCACCGAGCCCGTGGGGCCCTGGCGTTGCTTGGCGATGATGATCTCGGCCTTGTTCTCGAGCGTGGGATCGTTGGGCTTGTAGTAGCCCTCGCGGTGGATCATCGCCACCACATCGGCGTCCTGCTCGAGCGAGCCGGACTCGCGCAGGTCGGAGAGCTTGGGCTTATTGTCGAGACGCGTCTTGTCCTCGCTCGCGCGCGAGAGCTGCGACAGCGCGATCACGGGCAAATTCAGCTCGCGGGCCAGTTGCTTCAGACCGCGGGAAATCTCCGAGACTTCCTGCTGACGGTTCTCGGTGCGGCTGGCGCCCGAGCGCAGGAGCTGGAGGTAGTCGATAACGACCATGCCGAGCTCCTTCTTCTCCTGGCGCAGGCGCGTCATGAGCTGGCGCGAGATCGCGCGCACGTTGAAGACGGTCATGCCGGGATTGTCGTTGATGAACAACGGCGCCTCGGAGAAGCGCGCGGCGGCCCCGGTCAGGTCCTGCCAGCGATCGCGCTTGAAGTAGCCGGTGCGGATGTCCTTGAGGTTGACCTTCGCCTCGGAGGCGATGAAGCGCTGCATGATGGCGTGGCGGTTCATCTCGAGCGAGAAGAAGAGAACCGGGAGGTTCTTTTCGAGCACGGCGTGCGCGACCATGTTGAGTGCGATCGCGGTCTTACCCTGCGAAGGCCGCGCGGCGATGAGGATCAAGTCCGACTTCTGGAAGCCGGTGGTCATCTTGTCGAAGGCGCGCAGGCCCGTGGGGATGCCCGTGACCTCCTGCTTGCTGTGGTGGGCCTTCTCGATCTGATCGACGACCTCGTGGACGAGGTCCTTCATCTCGATGACGCCCTGCAAGGTCTGCCGCTCGGAGACCTTCAGGATCGCGCCCTGGGCCTCGTCGAGGATTTGCTTGGGCTCCTTCTCCATCGTGTAGCACGCCGTCACAACGCCGGTCGCGGCGGCGATGAGGTCGCGCAAAATGGCCTTCTCTTTGACCAGGCGCGCGTAGTACTCGACGTGCGCGGCCGTGGTGACCTTGTTGATCAGCTCGGCGAGGAAACCGCCGCCGCCGATGGCGTCGAGCTCGCCCTTCTTGCGCAGCTCTTCGGACACCGTGACGACGTCGATGGCCTGGCCCGCGCCGAACAGGGCGTGCACTGCGCGGTAGATGCGCTTGTGCGGATCGAGGTAGAAGTCGGTCTCGTGGAGGAGATCGAGGGCTTTTTCAGCCGCCTCGCGCTCGATGAGCATCGAGCCGAGAACGGCCATTTCAGCCTCGAGGGCCTGAGGAGGGGTGGACGGATTTTGCGCCATGCGCCTCCCGCTTATTCGCGAGCGGTGACGGTGACTTTGACCTTGGCGATGACTTCAGGCTGGAGGCGCAGGGACACCTCGTGCTCGCCGACGGTCTTGATCGCGGTCTCGAGGGTGATCGAGTTCTTGGGAACCTCGTACCCGGCGGCCTTCAGGCTCTTGAGAAGGTCGGCCTTGCCGATCGAGCCGAACAGCTTGCCTTCATCGGACGCGGGGACCGAGAACGAGAGATTGACGCCGGAGAGCTTCTCCGACAGCTCCTTGGCGATCTTGACGTCCGCGGCGACGAGGGTCGCGCGCTTTTCCTTGCCCTTTTCCCAGTACTTGAGCGCGGACTCGGTGGCCATCTCCGCCAGCTTGCGGGGAAGCAGGAAGTTGCGGGCGTAGCCGGTCTTGACGTCCTTGACGTCGCCGGGGCGGCCGAGATTGTCGACGGTGCTCTTCAGAATGATTTTCATGACGAGACTCCAGGGATCCTTAGCGAGAAACGTACGGCAGAAGCGCCAGGTTGCGGGCGCGCTTGATGCAGCGGGTGAGCTGGCGCTGGTGCGACGCGCAGTTGCCCGTGATGCGGGCCGACAGGATCTTGCCCGTGTCGGTCGTGAAGGTGCGCAGGATCTGGATCTGCTTGAAGTCGATGTCGCGGACCTTCTCGGCGCAGAAGCGGCAGAC
>JAYTIP010000261.1:0-3020 GCA_043731745.1 Elusimicrobiota bacterium
GGAACGAGGTCGTGCGCCGCCTGCAGAAGCCCAAGCGCGAGATCGTCGTCGCGCTCGCGGGCAAGTACACCGATTACAAGGACGCCTACAAGTCCGTCAACGAGGCCCTCGTCCACGGCGGCATCGCCAACGAGGCGAAGGTCAAGATCCGCTTCATGGACACGACCGACCCCCTGATTCACGAGCAGCTCGACGGAGTGCACGGCATTTTGGTGCCCGGCGGCTTCGGCGACCGCGGCATCGAGGGCAAGATCCGCGTGGCCCAGCTCGCGCGCGAGAAGAAGATCCCTTACTTCGGGCTGTGCCTCGGCCTGCAGATCGCGGTCATCGAATTCGCCCGCAACGTGCTCAAGCTCACGGGCGCGCACTCGACCGAGTTCGATCAGAAGGCGCGCTATCCCGTCATCGACATCCTGCCCGAGCAGAAGGCGATCAAGGACAAGGGTGCCACGATGCGCCTCGGGACCTACGAGTGCACGCTCAAGAAGGGCTCGCTCTCGCACAAGGCGTACGGCTCGCTGCAGATTTCCGAGCGCCACCGCCACCGCTACGAGGTCAACAACAAGTTCCGCAAGCTCCTCGAGGACGCCGGGCTCACGATCGCCGGCCTGCACGCGCCCAAGAACCTCGTTGAGATCGTCGAGCTCAAGGACCACCCGTGGTTCGTGGCCTGCCAGTTCCATCCGGAGTTCAAGAGCCGCCCCGAGGCGCCGCATCCGCTGTTCCGCGACTTCGTCGCCGCCTGCGTGGAGCGCTCCGAGACGCACGCGAGGAACCCGATCCATGCGTGAGAACGCGGTCAAGGTCGGCAAGGTCGTCTTCGCCAACGACAAGCCCGTGTCGTTCATTGGCGGGCCCTGCGTCATCGAGTCCGAGGGGCTGCTGCGCACCGTCGCGCGCGCGCTGAAGAAGGCCGCGGGCCCGCGCGGGTTCGTGCTCAAGGCGTCCTACGACAAGGCCAATCGCACCTCGGTGAAGTCCTACCGCGGCCCGGGCATGGAAGAGGGACTGCGGACTTTGGCTAAGGTCGCGGCCGAATTCGGCGTGCCGTGCGTGACCGACGTCCACGAACCTCAGCACGCGGCGATCGCCGCACGCTATGTGGACATGCTCCAAATCCCCGCCTTCCTCAGCCGCCAGACCGACCTTCTCGTCGCTTGTGGAAAAACCGGGAAGGCGGTAAACGTTAAAAAGGGCCAGTTCCTGTCCCCCTGGGACATGAAGCACGCCGTTGAGAAAATTCTCTCCACCGGCAACAAGAACATCCTCCTCACCGAGCGCGGTGCCTCCTTCGGCTACGGTAATTTGATCGTCGACATGCGCTCGTACGAGATCATGCGCTCCTTCGGCTTCCCCGTGATCCACGACGCCACGCACTGCGTCCAGCTTCCCGGCGGCAACGGTGCCACCACCGGCGGCCAGCGCCAGTTCGTGCGCCCGATCGCGCGGGCCGCCGTCGCGGTCGGCGTGGCCGGCGTGTTCTTTGAGACCCACCCCGATCCCGACAAGGCGCTCTCGGATGGGCCGAACGCCCTCGCGCTCGCGACGATTCCCTCATTCATGAAAGAAGTCCGCCGCTTTGACGCGCTTTCAAAGGAGCTCCTCCGATGAGCCAGCCCA
Organism: Elusimicrobiota bacterium; assembly: GCA_043731745.1. GTDB lineage: Bacteria > Elusimicrobiota > Elusimicrobia > UBA1565 > UBA9628 > GWA2-66-18. Next base: position 1,621 of record JAYTIP010000261.1, read on the forward strand.
ATAACAATCCTCAGCAGTCCCAACAGTCGAAGAAAGCCAAAAAGGCCGCGGCCCAGGAAGCTCTCGTGACTCCCCCCTGGTACCCGGACGCCCGCTGGCACGCGCGCACCTTGGCCGTGATCTACGCGATTCTCATCGTCGCGTATTTCGGCATTTCCCACGCGCTGAGCATGCTGCCCAAGCCCTACCACCTGCGCCGCATCCCGATGGAGATGACGCCGTGGCTCAACCCCGGAGGCAAGTTACACCTGCCCGAGGAGCAGCTCAAGGCCCCGCCGGACGACGCGCCCCCGGCCGTCAAAAAGTGAGAGCAGCCTTGCTCGCGTCCCTTCTACTCGGCGCGTCGGCCTGCACGAAGCGCGCGACGGACGCGCCCGAGGAACGCCGGCAGGTCATGGAAGGCTTGACCTTGAGCCAATCTGAAAAAGGCGAGCCCTCGTGGAGCCTTAAATCCCGCCGGGCCCTTCTGCGTGAGGACTCGAAGCTCGCCTTGCTGACCGAGCCCGTCATGGAGTTCTACAAGGCCGGCAAAGCCGTCTCGCGCGTCACCGCGCTCTCCGGCGAGGTCGAGACCGAAACCAACGACGTGCGCCTCTCCTCCTCCGTGGCGCTCGACTCCTTCGAGGACAAATCGCACCTGACGACGACGGAGCTTTTCTATAACGCCAAGCGCGGCCGCTTCACCACCACGGCCGACATCCTCGTCACCCGGCCCGAGGGCGTCCTGCGCGGTAAAGGTCTCGAGGCCAAGCCGGATCTGTCCGAGATCCGCATTTTCGACCAGCGCTCCGTGCTGAGCGGGGCGCCGCGATGAAGCTGCTTCTCGTGCTGTTCCTCTGCGGCCCGGCTACCGCCGCGGAGACGAAGTCCGTGGCGGGAAGCGTCGTCCGCAGCAAGGAATGGGTGATTCGGCGCGGCGCCAGCAAGGAAGAAGAATTCGTGGGCGATGTGCGCTATGACTCCGCCGGCACCCGCTTGACCAGCGACTGGGCGCTCTTTAAGCACGCCGACCGCACCTGGCAAGCGAAGGGCTCCGTCCACCTGCGCCGCGAGACCTCCGACGGCACGATCTTCGAGGCGCGCGGCGCCAAGGCCGGGCACGACGAGGACAGCAAGCGCGGCTTCCTCGAGCCGGCGCCGGGTGAAAAGGTCCACTTCACGCGTCAGCCCCCGGGCCTCGAGCCCGATCATGGCGAAAGCGGACGCGTCTCCTGGACCGGCGAGAACAAGGTCACTTTGTCGGCCGGCGCCAAGGTCTGGGGTCCGCGCCTCGAGCTCGCCGCCGACGAGGCCGTCTACGAGAAGGCTCAGGATCGCCTGACCCTCAACGGTGGCCGCCCCGTCCTGCGCAAGGTCGAGGGAGAATGGACGACCGCGCTCAAGGCCGACGAGGTCGTCGC
>JAYTIP010000262.1:0-2328 GCA_043731745.1 Elusimicrobiota bacterium
GATGCCGTTCTTCTTGCCGTTGGAGGCGTCGATCGCGAACGCTTTCGCGTCCGGAGCGATCTGGCCGACCAAACCGGTCAAGCGATTTCCGGCGCCGCATTCCACGAAGGTCGTGATGCCGTCCCGGCGCATGGCCTCGATGGACTTCACGAACTCAACCGGCTTGCCGAGCTGGTTGCCCAGAAGCGCGCGCGCGTCCTTCGCGGACTCGGGATAGATCTCGCCCGTCGTATTCGCGTAAACCGGCAGGCCGGGCTTGGCGAAGCTCACCTTCTCCAACGCCGCGCCAAAGGGCTTGAGCGCGGGAGCGACGAGCGGGCTGTGGAACGCGGCGGCGACGGGCAGGCGCACGCACTTCAGTCCTCTCGCAGTGAGAACCTTGTCGGCCTTCTCGATTTCCGAGGTCGCGCCGGACAGGACATTCTGCGTCGGAGCGTTGCGGTTGGCGATCACGAGGTCGAGCTTTTCTTCATTGACCGCTTTTTCGACTTCGGAGAAGGAGGCGACGACCGCGAGCATCGAGCCCTTGTCGGACCCGTCGCCCTTCATGAGTCGGCCGCGAAGGCCGGACAACTCGTGAAGCGTCTTCGCGTCGTAGCGGCCCGCGAGATAAAGCGCGACGAGCTCGCCGTACGAGTGCCCCGCGGCCGCGTCGGCCTTCACGCCGAAGCGCGAGAGCAAGTTCCAGGCGGACAAAGCGGCGGCGCCGAGCGCTGGCTGGGCGACCGAGGTGTCGCGAAGGTTCTTTTCCTGCGCGTCCTTCTGCTCCGCCTTCCACGCGGGATGCGGGAACATCAGACCGGAGAGCTTTCCACCCTCGAAGGCCGCGTCGGCCTGAGACAGCGCGTCGAACGACTCGGGGAACGCGCAGACGAGATCGCGCGACATGCCGACATACTGCGCGCCCTGGCCGGGGAAAAGGACGCCGAGCTTGCCGGGCTTGCCGGTGCCGTAGAAGATTCCCTCCGCGGGCGAGGTCTTGAGGGCTTTGGCCTTCTCGGCCAGCGCCTTCCAGTCGCCGGATTTTTCGAGCGCGAGCACGAGACGCGAATCGGCAGACGCGTCAAACGAAAACCGGGAAGCCTGGCACACGGTGCGCACTTCGTCCCAGTTCTTCGCGGCGGCGAGAGGCGCGAGCTTCGACGCGCAATCCCCGGACACGGCGAAGATCTCGTGCTCGGCGTCCCAGTCGGTCTCCGACTTCGTCGGCGAACCTTCTTCCAGAATCGCGTGGAAGTTCGTGCCGCCGAAGCCGAGTGCTGAGCAGGCGGCGCGGCGCGGGTGGTCCTTCGAGGCCATCCACGGGCGCTTCTCGAGGCTGAGATAGAAGGGAGTTTGGCCGGAGGCCAAAATCGGGAGGGGCTCGGTCACCTTGAGCGTCGGAGGCAAAACCTTGTGGCGCAGGGCCATCGCGGCCTTGATGAAGGCGGCGGCGCCGGCGGCGGCCTTGGTGTGGCCGACCATGGACTTCACGGAACCCAAAGCGACCCACGCGCCTTCGCGCCCGGTTTTCTTATACACCCCGGAGATGGCTTCGACTTCGATGCCGTCGCCGACGGCGGTACCGGTGCCGTGGGCTTCGACGAGTTCCACTGTGTCGGGAGACAAACCGGATAAGCGATAGGCCTCTTCGATGGCGCGCGTCTGCCCGCCGGCCGAGGGCGCGTAAATTGATTTTCCGCGGCCGTCGGAGGAGGTCCCCAAACCGCGTAAAATCGCGTGAACTTGATCGCCGTCTTTAACGGCGTCATCGAGACGCTTGAGAACGATCATGCCGATGCCCTCGCCGAGAGTCGTCCCGTCGGCCGAGGCGTCGAAGGGCTTCGCGTGACCGGACTTCGACAACGCCGGGGTCTTGGTGAAGCAGGTGTACATGAAAATATCGTTGAAGGTGTCGACGCCGCCGGTGACGACCATCTTCGCGCGTCCCGCCTGGAGCTCGAGTGCCGCCATATGCATCGCGGAGAGCGAGGAGCCGCACGCCGCGTCGACGACGCAGTTCGTGCCGCCCAAATTGAAGCGGTTGGCGACGCGCCCGGCGATCACATTGCCGAGCAGGCCGGGAAAGGAAGCCTCCTGCCAGGGCACGAACTCATCCGACATGCGCGCGAGCGCGTCCTCGGCGCGAGAAGGCTCGACGCCGGCGGCAAGCAAAGACTTACGCCACGCGGGCAAGGACAGGCGCGCGCCCAGGGGAATCACGATCTCGAGCGCGCCGGTGACGCCGAGGATGCACGACACGCGCGTGCGGTCCCAGGTGTCTTGATCGACATGATAGCCGGCGTCGGCCAAGGCCATCTTCGCGGCGACGAGCGCGAACAATTGCGC
>JAYTIP010000263.1:0-9362 GCA_043731745.1 Elusimicrobiota bacterium
TCCCGGCCTTGCTTAGCCGAGCCGCCGGCCGAGTCTCCCTCGACGATAAACAACTCCGAGCGCTCCGGATCGCGCTCCTGACAATCGGCCAGTTTTCCGGGAAGGCTCGAGCCGTCGAGCACTCCTTTGCGGCGAGTGAGGTCCTTGGCCTTGCGCGCGGCCTCGCGGGCCTCGGCGCCGGCGATCGCCTTCGCGCAGATTGACTTCGCGGTCGAGGGGTTCTCTTCGAAGAAGGTGACGAGCGCGTCGCCAACGATGGACTTGACGATGCCTTCGACCTCGGCGTTGCCGAGCTTGGACTTCGTCTGGCCCTCGAACTGCGGGTTCTGTATCTTACACGAGAGCACCGCGCACAGTCCTTCGCGCACATCGTCGCCGGTGACGCTGAAGTTCTTGCCCTTAAGCAGATCGTACTTCTTGAGGTAGTCGTTGACGACGCGCGTCAACGCCGAGCGGAAGCCTGCCAAGTGCGTGCCGCCCTCAGGAGTCTTGATGTTGTTGACGAAGGAGAACACGGTCTCCGAGTAGTCGTCGTTGTACTGGATCGCGAAGTCGACGACGACCTCTTCCTTCTCCTTGGACATCGAGATCGGCTCACGGTGCACGACCTTCTTCTTGTCGTTGAGGTGCTGGACGAACTGCGTGATGCCGCCTTCATAATGGAAGGCGTGGCGCTTGTCCTCGCGTTCGTCGGTGATGGAAATCTTCGCGCCGGCGTTCAGGAACGCGAGCTCGCGCAGACGGTTGGAGAGCGTCTCGAAGGAGTACATATGCCCGTTGAAGATGTCCGGATCGGGCTTGAACGAGATCTTAGTGCCGTGGCTGTCGGAGTTTCCGACGGCCTTCACATCGGCATCGGGCTTACCGCGCTTATAGTTCTGGATCCACATCTTGCCGTCGCGGTGAACCTCGGCCTTGAGCCACTCGGAGAGAGCGTTGACACAGGTGACGCCGACGCCGTGCAGGCCGCCGGAGACCTTGTACGCGCCCTTGTCGAACTTACCTCCGGCGTGCAGGACGGTCAGGATGACCTCGAGCGCCGATTTACCCTTGAACTTCGGGTCCTTCATCGGGTCGACGGGAATGCCCGAGCCGTCGTCCTTGACCGTGATCGAGTTGCCCTGATGAATGAACACATCGACCGTGGTGCAGCGGCCGGCCAAAATTTCGTCGACGGAGTTGTCCACGACCTCGTAAACGAGGTGGTGCAGACCGGAAGGGCCGGTGCTGCCGATGTACATCGCGGGTCGCTTGCGCACGGCCTCGAGCCCCTCGAGAACTTGAATATTTGACGCGTCGTAAGTCTTCTCGTCCTTCTTGGCCATATCGGTCGTCTCCATCGCGGCTTCGGACATCGTGTTCTCCTCCGGCCTTAGGCCGGAAACATCGACGGTCGGTGCCTCTAAAAAATTTTAACGATACGTCGTCTTCACGGCGACGAGCCACGGACGGCTAAAATACTTGTTCAGGGATTTTAACAGAACCCCGGACCGCATCTGCAGTTCCTGCGCCGCGGCGGCGCTTTTCGGACGCACGTACAAAGTTCCTTTTTTCACGGCCACCAGCGCCCAATGCTTGGCGAAGGCGCCGCACTCCTTATCCCACACCGCGTTAAGCAGGGCCAATTTGTCGTTGACCGTGTTCGCGCGGTACGAAAAACTCTTCATCAGATCGCCGGCGGTGGACCACCGGTCCGGCTTTTCCGTCAAATCTAGAGCCTCATCGGCATGACGACGAACTTATAGTCGCCGTCGCCGGACGCGGGCTCGAACAACGCGGGGTTCACCGGGCTCGTCATGGCCACCGTGACCTTATCCGAGTCCACGTGCTTGAGCGCGTCGACGACGAACTGCGGATTAAAAGCCACCGAGAACTCGGCACCTCCGTACTCCACCCCGAGATCTTCGTTGAACTCGTTGTTTTGGCTCGAGGAGGTGACGTGCAACACGCCCTTTTTAAGGGCGTATTTTACCGAGCCTCCGCGGTCCACGGCGCACAAAGAGGCGCGCTTGGTGACGGCGAGAAGATCCTTGGTCTCGGCGGTAAAAATGACTTCGCGCTTGGTGGGGATGACTTGATCGTAATTGGGGAACGCCCCTCCTACGAGACGGGAGAGGATCGTCGTTCCTTTAAGCTGGAAGGTAATTTGATTTTCGGTGACCGCCACAAGCATCTTCTCGTCGTCGCCCTCTGCTATCTCAAGGAGACCCACGAGTCGGAGAAGCTCGGAGAGTACCTTGGTCGGCACGATGACCGCGAATTCCCTCTCCTTCGGAAGAATTTTCTTCGCGCAAACCGCGAGGCGGCGACCGTCCGTGGACACCATTTCCAAGACGCCTTTCTTGGCGGCCCAGAACACGCCGTTGAGGACGTGACGAGTCTCGTCGGAAGAGGCCGCGAAAATGGTCTTTTTGATCATGGCCGCCACGACACCTGCCGGCAGCTCGAACGCGGCGGCCTTATTGAAGTCGGGGAGCACGGGATACTCGGACTTAGGCGAACCCACGATGCCGAAGCGCGAGCGGCCGCACTTCAAAGAAATCTTCCCGCCCGCGTCGACGGTCAGCTCGATATCCTGGGAATCAGGAAGGCTGTGGAGAATGTCCGCGAATTTCTTGGCGGGGATGGTGATGGAGCCGTCGGTCTCGATTTCGGCCTTGATGTAGTGCTTGACGCCCATTTCCAGGTCGGTCGAGATGACTTTAACCTTCTTGTCCTCGGTCTCCATGAGGAAGTTCAATAGGATGGGCAAGGTCGTACGGCTCGACAACGCGGATTGGATCGTCTGGACCCCTTGCGCCAGTTCTTCCTTGCTGATGGTTATTTTCATTTAAATCATCCTCTCCGTCATCGAGCGGGGGAAGCGGTGGATAACCGGGCTTCCCCAACGAAATTCGCGGCGCGCGCCTGTGGACAACCCGCGCGAGTTATCCCCACCGTCCCCAGCGCGGCGCGCCATCCACGATTGTCAACTTTTAAACACAAGTTGTTCACAGGTTTGTCGTTCACAGGGCCGTCACCTTTCCGCAGCCTTAATGTCAGACTGAAGCCTGTTGACGAGTTCCAGAAAAAACGGGTCCTCTTCGATCTTCTTTTCGATCTTTTTGCGGGCGTGCAGCACCGTCGAATGGTCTTTGCCGCCGAACGCCCGTCCGATGTCGGTCGAGGACAGCTCCGTCATCACGCAGGACAGGTACATGGCGACCTGGCGGGGCATCGAGATCGAAACCGTGCGCTGGTGTCCTTTCAAATCCTTGACGTCCACGGAGTACTTGAGCGCCACGACGCGCTGGATGGTCTCGACGCGCACCGGCGAGGAGTCGTCGGGGGAGATGGAGTCCTTGAGGATGTCCCGGGCGTCATCGACGGAAAGAGGGGCGCCGGTCATCGCCTGGAAAGCCTTGAGGCGGATTAGGCAACCCTCAAGGGCGCGGACGTTGGTCTTGACCGAGGAGGCGATGAAGAGGATCACATCGTCGGGGGCGGTGAAGCCCTCGTGGGCGGCCTTCTTGCGCAGAATGGCGATGCGGGTCTCGAGGTCCGGCGGCTTGATGTCCGCGACGAAGCCCCACTCGAGCCGGGAGATGAGGCGCTGCTCGAGAGGGGTCATCTCTTTAGGCGAGCGATCGGAGCTGACGACGATTTGCTTGCGTGAATCGAACAGTGAGTTGAAGGTGTGGAAGAACTCCTGCTCGGAGCGGTCCTTGGCGATCAAAAATTGAATGTCGTCGATGAGCAGACAATCCAGAGACCGGAAGCGTGCACGGAAGGCGTCAAGCTGGTTGTTCTGCACCGCGGCGATGAAATCGTTGACGAACTGTTCGCTCGTCGTATAGAGGACGCGGGCGCGCGGATGATGGCGCCTGATGGAGTTGCCGATCGCGTGCATCAAATGGGTCTTGCCGAGGCCGACGCCGCCGTAGATCACGTACGGGTTGTACTGCGTGCCCGGGCTCTTTGAAATCGACTCGGCCGTCGCGCGCGCGAGGCGGTTGGACTCGCCGATGACGAAAGAGTCGAAGGTGTAGCGAGGGTTGAGTTCCGAGAGGGGAAAGTCGGATTGGGGTGAGGCGACGGGCACGGGATCGGAGGGCGGTAGCACGCGCGTCAGGTCGCGCTCGACGCGGAAGTCGATGCCGACTTCGGCGCCGGCCAGGTCGCGTAGAATGGATGTGAGCCGCTTCTGGTAGCGCTCCTTGATTCCGTCGCTGAAGAACTTATTGGGCACCTTCAGCAGGAGCACTCCGCCCTCGAGGGAAGCCGCTTCCACGGGCTTCAGCCAGAGCTCGGCGTTCTCGTCCCCGATCTCCGCGCGCAACCGTTCCACGGTCTGGGTCCAGAGCTCAACCCCATCGGCGATTTTCACAGGTTATTCACAAGCGTGGATAAGTCGGTTATCCACAGGGTAAATCGTTGTTTTATATAGATTTATTGTAATCCCGTTTCCACGACAAAAAGACGCGGTTCGAAAGCCCGTGACCGCTTCATCCGGGCCTCCGAAAACCATGCGCGATCCTATCAATTTTGGGTGGGGAGAGTCAACCGCGCGGCGCGTGAGTGCTACATCGCGTTCGTTGACTTGTCGAGGGCCAAGCGCTAGAATCTCGCCCATGGAGATTCAACTGACGGCTAAGCAGCTCAAGATCACGCCCGCGCTGCGGGAATACGTGCAACAGAAGATGGGTAAGACCCAAAAATATTTTGACCACATCGTTTGGGGCCAGGCTTTCCTATTTGTGGAGAAGCGCTCGCACAAGGCCGAGATGATCGTGCACGCGCCGGGACAGACCTTCCGCGCGTTGGCGACCGCGGCCGACCTCTACTCCGCGATCGACCTCGCGTCCGACAAGATCGACGCGCAGCTCAAGAAGCACAAAGAGCGCATCAAGGCCCGCCACAAGCCGAAGACCTCCGACACCATGGCGGACGCCGTGCCCACGCCGCACACCTCCTTCAGCGTCGTGCGTCAGTCCGTCGAGGCGCGCACGCCCGAAGCCGCCGCGGCCGAGCTCGACGGCGGCGAGCGCCGCTTCCTCGTCTATCTCGACAAAGACACCGATCAAATCCATGTCTTGTACCGTCGCGAGGACGAAAGCCTGGGCATCATCCAGCCCGTCCGTAAAGCCAAGCGCTAGCGCCGTGCAGGCCGCGGAACTGACCGTCGGCGAACTCCTTAAGGAGCAGGGCGACCGGCTCCGCCTGGAGCTCCTGTCGGGTGAAAAGTCCCTCGGCCGCCGCGTGACGGTCGCGGACCTCAATCGTCCCGGCCTAGCACTCTCGGGCTTCCTCGACCGCTTCCGCGCCGAGCGCATCCAGATCTTCGGCAACGGCGAGCAAGCGTATTGTCAGAAATCCGACGCGAAGAAGCTTGCCGAGGCGCTGTCGGCCATGTTGTCCGTCGAGGAGCTTCCGTGCGTGATCGTCACGCACAACACGCCCGTGCCGCCCGCTCTTGCGCAGGCGTGCAAGAAGCACGGCGTACCGCTGCTGCGCTCGGCCTACGACACGACGACGCTCACCGGCGAGCTGTCCGAGGCGCTCGAGTCGCGGCTCGCCCCGGCGACGACGGTGCACGGCGTGCTCGTCGACGTGTACGGGTTGGGCGTGATCATCCAGGGCGAGTCGGGCATCGGCAAGTCCGAGTGCGCGCTCGAGCTGCTCAAGCGCGGCCACATCCTCGTCGCCGACGACGCGGTGCAGATCCAACACCGCCGCGGCGGCTACCTGCGCGGCTCGTGCCCTGAGCCGCTGAAGAACCACATGGAAGTGCGCGGGCTCGGCGTCATCGACGTCAAACTGCTTTTCGGCATCGGCGCGATTTTGGATCGCACGCGCATCGAGCTCGCGATCAAGCTCGAGGCTTGGAACGCGCAGACCCAGTACGACCGCACCGGACTCGACGCGAAGAAGCTCGAGATTCTCAATGTGGAAATTCCTCTCATCCGCATCCCCGTCAGCCCGGGCCGCAACCTCGCCGTCCTCATCGAGGTCGCCGCGCTCAACCAGCGGCTGCGTTCGCAGGGCTATTTCTCCGCCGAGAACTTCAATCAGCGCCTCATCGATCGCATGAAGCCCAAGGAGCGCAAGGGATGAAGCGCGCCTCAGGGACCGCGAAGAAGATATTCGTCATCACGGGCGTTTCCGGCGCCGGCAAGAGCCAGGCGCTCAAGGTGTTCGAGGACTTCGGCTGGTTCTGCGTCGATAACCTGCCCATCGCGTTGCTCGACGAGTTCGCCGCGTTCGTGCAGAAGTCCCCCGCGATGACGCGGGTGGCCTTGGGCATGGACGTGCGTGAGGGCCGGGTGCTTGGCGCGCTGCCGCCGCTGCTGCGCCGCCTCAAGACGCAAGGTCTAGATGTGAGCGTGCTTTTCATCGACGCCGCCGACGCCACGGTCGTGCACCGCTTTTCCGAGACGCGCCACCGCCACCCGCTCGGCGGCAAGATCGCCGAGGCCGTCAAGCAGGAGCGCAAGCTGTTGGCGCCCATCAAGGGCGCGGCCGACAAGGTCATCGACACGACGCGCCTGACGCTCGGCGAGCTCAAGGAAAAAATATCCGAGACGCTCGGCCTGCGGCTCACGCGCGAGATGACCCTTCAGGTCGTCAGCTTCGGCTACAAGCACGGCATGCCCATTGACGCCGACATCGTCATGGACGTCCGCTTCCTGCCCAACCCGCACTATCAAAGCGGCTTGCGCAAGAAGACCGGTCTCGACGAGCCGGTCCAAAAGTACATCCTCAACCAGCCGGTCGCGCGACGATTCCTCAACGACTGGCACAAGCTGATTTCGACTTTGCTGCCTCATTACGTGCGCGAAGGGAAATCCTATTTGACGATCGCCATCGGCTGCACCGGCGGCCGCCACCGCAGCGTGTTCTGCACGCGCTGGCTCGCGCATAAGTTGCGCGCGACGGGCCATCCCGTCCAGGAATTCCACCGGGACATCAGCCTTTGATCAACTTCATCATCGTGACGCATGGTGAATTCGGCGCGTACCTCGTCGAGGCCGCGGAGGGCATCGTCGGTCGCCAGGAGAAAGGGGTGCGTGTGGTGTCGACCTCCTCGCGCCAGTCCACGGCGGAGATCAAGCGCCGCATCGAGCGCGCGCTGGCCGAGCTCGCGGGCCCCGACGGCATCATCGTCTTCACGGACATGCCCGGCGGCACTCCCAACAACCTGTCCTTTCCTCTCGTGCGCAATGAGCGCCGCGCCGAGATGATCAGCGGCGTGAACCTCTACATGCTCATCTCGGCCTTCGGCCATCGCGGCGACATGGCCATCGAGCAGCTCGTCGAGAAAGTCGTCGCCGACGGCCAGAAGTCGATCCGCGACGTCCGCGCCATGTTTCTCGCCGCGGCGGGAGCCCGCTGATGGGAGTCACGCTGCTACGCGTCGACGACCGGCTCATCCACGGCCAGGTCGTCGAGGGCTGGGTTCCTTTTCTCAAGGTCGATCTCGTCGTGGTCGTCTCCGACGCGGCGGCGACTGACGAGGTTCAGACCGCGCTGATGAAAATGGCGCTGCCCGCGACGGTCGGCCTGTTGGTGCTGTCGGTGGCCGACGCGCCGGCGGCTCTTAAGGCCCCGCAGATGGCGGGGCGGTCCGCGCTCGTGCTCGTGCCGGGCCCGTCCGAGGCGCTGACGCTCATCGAGAAAGGAGTGGCCGTCGACCGCGTCAACGTGGGCGGTCTGCACTACACGATGGGCAAGGTCCAGCTCGGTCGCGCGCTGTTCCTCGACGAGAAGGACCGGCTCGCGCTGAAGGCGCTCGCCGCCAAGGGCGTTCGCCTCGAGGGCCGCGCGCTGCCCGCCGATGCCGAGGAAAATCTTTCCGCCGTGCTGGAGGGCCAGTGAGCGCCGTCGCCTCCTGCGCCGCGCTGGCCGTCCTCGAGCTCGACGCCGTGCTGGTGGCGCAGACCTTGATGTCTCGACCCTTCGTCGTCGGCGCCGCGATGGGCGCGCTCGGGGGGCGTCCCGAAGCCGGGGCGGTGTTCGGCGCCGCGTTCGAGCTTCTGGGGCTCGTGGATCTTCCCGTCGGAGGCTGCCTGACCTGGTCGGCGCCCGTCGCGTCGGGTGTGGCGGTCGTGCTGCTCTGCGCCGGCACCTCGTTTGCCCCGTGCTTCGCCGGCGGACTGCTGGCGGGGCTCGCGCACGCTCGGCTCGAGGCTCTCGAGCGCGCGCGCCGCGCGGCCTCGGGCGAGGACCTCGCGCGCCGAGCCGAGGAGGGCGGAGTCCTCGGCCTCGCCATGGGCCGCTCGATCGCGGAGCACGCCGCCATGACCTTCGTCGTGTCGGGCGCGGTCGCCGCGGCGGTGTTCTTCGCCGACGCGCACTTCTGGCCGCGCGTGCCCGAGTTGTTCAAGGCCGGGGCCACCGCCGCCGTGTCGAGCGCGCCCTGGATCGGCCTGTCGGGCGTCGCGGCCTGGGGACTCAACCGCGCGTGAACACCCTCACGATGACGCCGCTCATGAAGGCCCGCGTCGCCGCGCGCCTGCTGCTGCTGCAGGCCCGCTGGGATCCGGCGCGCATGCAGGGCACGGGCTTCGCCTACGCCCTCGATCCGTGGCTCGTGCAGTGCTGGGCGGGCGACGCCGAGGGTCTGCGCGCCGCGCGCCGCCGTCACCTCGAGTATTTCAACACGCACCCCGTCGCGGCCTGGCTCACGGCCGGAATCGTCTGCCGCCTGGAGGCCGCCGCCGCCGCGGCGCCCGCCGCAGAGCGCGAGACGATGATCGCGCGCATCCGGGCTCTGAAAACCGGGCTGTCGGCCTCTCTCGCGGCTTTATATGACTCGTTTTTTTGGGGCTGCGTGCGGCCGGTCAGCGCGCTCGCCGGCCTGCTGGCGGCGCAGGCGGCGTACTGGCGCAACTCGCCGCACGCCGCGTTCTGGGGCGTGGCCGTGGCACTCGCCGTCTACAATATCCCGGCCGTCGCGGCGCGCGCCGTGGGCTTGCAACGCGGGCTCGAGGCGGGCGAAGGCGCGGTCGCTCAACTCTGCGGCCTACCCGTGCAACCCGCGATCCGCCTGCTGAGGCGGACCGTGGTCGTCGGCGCGGTCGCGTCCTTCATGCTCGGCGCGATCCTTCTGGGCGCGGCCGACCGAGTGACCGCGGTCCTCACCTTCGCCGCCGGCCTTTTCCTATCGCGGCGCGGGCTTTCCCCCGTGGCGCAGCTCGGCTTCGCCGGCGCGGGCGGCCTGGCCGCGAATTTCGTGGGGCTCTGGCCGTGATCGAGAAAATCATGACGATCAAGAACCGCATGGGCCTGCACGCGCGGCCCGCGGCGATGTTCGTTCAGGAAGCCGGCAGGTTCAAGAGCCAGATCTTCGTCGTCAAGGACGGCCTTCAGGTCAACGGCAAGAG
>JAYTIP010000264.1:0-4147 GCA_043731745.1 Elusimicrobiota bacterium
CGAGGCGATGTCCAAGCCTCTGATCCACCACCGCACCGCCGAGTTCGGCAAGATGTTCGTCTCCGTGATCGAGGACATGCAGTTCGTCTACCGCACCAAGGGCTCGGTGCTGATGATGACCGCGTCCGGCACCGGCGGGATGGAGTCGGCGATCGTCAACCTTCTCTCCCCCGGAGACCTCACGATCGTCTGCACGACCGGCGCCTTCGGCGAGCGCTTCGTGAAGATCCACCATGCCTTCGGCCTCAAGCCCGTCGTGCTGCCCTTCGAGTGGGGCACGGCCGTCGTGCCCGAGACCTTGCGCGAGGCCCTTAAGGCCAATAAAGGCGTGAAGGCCGTCTTCATCCAGCACACCGACACCTCGACCGGCGTCGTCAACGACCTCAAGACGCTGGCGAAGGTCGTGCGCGAGGAGTCCGACGCCTTGGTCGTGATCGACTCCGTCTCAGGTCTCGCGTGCGAACGCCTCGAAATGGACGACTGGGGCCTGGACTGCGTCATCACCGGCTCGCAGAAGGGCCTGATGAACGCCCCGGGGCTCGCCTTCGCCGCGCTCTCGGATAAGGCGTGGAAAGCCGTCGAGACCTCCAAGCTCCCCAAGTTCAACTTCGACTTCAAGCTCATCCGGAAATCCTTGGCCGATAAGGAGACTCCGTGGACGCCCGCGATCTCGATCGTGGCAGGCCAGGCGGCGGCGCTTAAGATGCTGCGCGCCGAGGGCATGGAGAACTGCTGGAAGCGCCACGACGAACTCGCCGCACACGCGCGCAAGCTGCTGAAGGAGAAGCTGGGCCTGCCCTTCTACGCGAAGAACCCCGCCAACATCCTCACGGGCGTCGTCCTCCCCGAGGGCTTCGACGGCACGAAGCTCTTGGCCGACATCCTGAAGGAGGAAGGCATCTCCATCGCGGGCGGCCAGCTCCACCTCAAGGGCAAGATCTTCCGCCTCGCGCACATGGGCTACATCTCCAAGTCCGACATCGAGGCGGGCGTCGACGCGCTCGCCAAGCGCCTGACCGGGGTCAAGGCCTGATGGCCAAGCTGAAGGTCCTCGTCACCGACAAGATCGATCCGCTCGGGCTTAAGCCGCTCGAGTCGCATCCCGGCATCGAGCTGGTCTATCAGGTGGCCCCGAAACCCGAGGAGCTCGAGAAACTGCTCGTCGGCACGGGCGCCTGGCTCGTGCGCTCGGAAAGCAAGGTGACGGCGGAGTGGATCGCGAAAGCTCCGGATCTCAAGCTGATCGGCCGCGCCGGCGTCGGCGTCGACAACATCGACCTGCCGGCCGCCACTCGTCGCGGCATTGCGGTCGTCAACGCGCCGGCCGCGAATACCTTGGCGGCCGCCGAGCACGCGGTCGCCCTCATGCTCTCGCTCGCCCGCCACATCCCCAAGGCCGACGCCTCCACGCAGGGCGGTAAGTGGGAGCGCGGCAAGTTCATGGGCATCGAGCTGTTCGGCAAGACGCTCGGCGTCGTCGGCCTGGGCCGCATCGGCCGCGAGGTCGCCAAGCGCGCGCAATCCTTCGGCATGAAAATCGTCGGCTTCGACCCGTTCGTGACCGAGGCTCAGGCGCGCGAGATCGGCATCGAGCCGATGACCTTCCTCGAGGTTCTGGCCGCGTCCGATTTCGTCACGCTCCACGTCCCGGGCGGCGAGAAGACCAACGGCATGGTCAACGCCGCGGCGCTGGCCAAGGCCAAGAAGGGCCTGCGCCTGATCAACTGCGCGCGCGGCGAGCTCATCGACGACGCGGCCCTCGCGGACGCTCTGAAATCCGGCCAGCTCGCCGGCGCCGCCCTCGATGTGTTTCACACCGAGCCGCTGCCCGCCGACAGTCCGCTTCGCGGACTTTCGAATATCATCTTGACCCCCCACCTCGGCGCGTCCACGACCGAGGCGCAGAGCCGGGTCGCCACCGAGCTCGCGCAAGCCGTCATCGACTTTAAGGACAAGGGCATCGCGCCCAACGCGCTCAACATGCCCGGCTTCGACCCCGTCACGCTCGCAGCGCTCGGCGAGTGGCTGCCGCTGGCCGAAGCCATGGGCCGCTTCCTCGCGCAGACGCTCGAGGGCGGGGTCAGCGAGTTCACCTGCGATTTCGCAGGTGAATTCAAGAACACCGAGCGACGCCCGCTCGGCGTCTCAGCCCTCAAGGGCTTCCTGACTCCCATCATGGGCACCGGCGTCAGCTGGATCTCGGCTCCCGCCGCGGCCGCCGACCGGGGCATCAAGGTCGGCGAGTCCTCCGATCCGCGCTGCTCCGAGGGCGTGCGCCGCATGCTCACGCTCACCGCGTCGTCGGGCAAGGGCGAGGTCTCCGTCTCCGGCGCCGTGCTGGCCCCGGGCGAGCCCCGCATTCTGAAGCTCGACGGCCTGCGCATCGACGTGCGGCCCCAGGGCAAGATGATCGTCATCGCCAACACCGACGCGCCCGGGGTCATCGGCCGGGTCGGAACCTTGCTCGGCAAGGCGGGCGTCAACATCGCCGACATGCGCGTCGGCCGGCGCTCGGCGCACGGCGAAGCCGTGATGGTGCTCAACGTCGACGAGGCGGCGCCGCCGGCGGTGCGCGGCGAGCTCTCGCGGCTCGAGGGTATTCGCCGCGTGCATTGGGTGGAGCTCTAAAACATGCCCGCCCCCGCGGTTTGCCCCGGCTGCGGGACCAAACTGCGTCCGGATTGGGAGACCTGCCCCAACTGCCCGCTGTCCTTCCTGGACGCTCCCCCGGAGAAGACGACTCTCCAGAGCGACACCTTCCGCAACTTCGTCATGCCCGCGTTGTTTTTCGGAGGCCTCGCCTTCGCCGTGTGGTCGATGGCGTCCTTCTTCTGGACCAGCGCGGAGAACGGGACGAAGAGCGCCGTCGCGGTCGTCAAGGCCACGACCGGCTCGCCCGTCGTCAAGGGCGGCGGCGTGGTGCCCACCGACAGCAAGGCCATCCAGGGCCTGGTCAACGAGCAGGTCACCGGCAAGTACGATCCGGGCGGCCGCGTCGTCTACAAGAACAAGACCGACGATGACGAGACCGGGCCCGGCGTGATCTCGGTCATGCCGCAGGCGACCCTCAAGGCGAAGCCCGTGCTCGAGTGGAAGATGCGCGGCGTGATCTACGATCTCGTCACGCTCCAGCCCGTGCCCGGCGTGCACATGATCTTCACCGATAACGAGACGAACTCGAAAGCTCAGCTGGTCACCGACGCGCAGGGACGCTACCGCATCATCCTGCCGCCGCTCCCCGACCGCGGCTACATGGTGACCGTGTCCAAGCCGGGCTACTCGAAGACTTATCTCGATCCCGGCACCGAGGGCGTTTCGGAAAAGACGCTGGATGAGCGCAAGCAACTGGCCGCCGAGCTGTCGACCTTGATCAAGGAGCCGTCGACCGTGCAGCCGAACTCGGACACCCCGCTCGTGACCGACTTCCACTTGGCCCCATCCGCCAAGTAGTTCCCGCCTTTACTCGCGCTCGTTTTCCTTTTCGGCGTCCTTGATCTTGCCCAAAACCAGATCGCGGTAGCGCCGCTTGGCCGATTCCTTTCCGGCCATGCTCTCGGCGCTGATCGTGAAAACCGCCCGGTCTTCTTCGGGGTGGAGGTTCGCCAGGCCCGCGAGCACGGCGCCGATGCCGCACTCGACCTGACGCCCGGGCATGCGCGCCCACGCCGCTGACTCCTCGGCCAGGCGAGACATCTCGCCGTCGAAGGCGGCGATGCCGTGTCCGGCGGCGTCCTTGAGCCACTCGCGCGTGGCGAGCAGGGGTGAGGGAAGGGCGGCGAACAGCCGCTTCTTGTGTTTGCGCGGCACGAGCGCGTTATCGAAGGTGACGGCGCGTCCGGAGAACGAGGCGAACTCCGTCGGGAAGATCAGTTCGTCGCCGTCGAGGCGCTCGTCGACGCGCGCGGCCGGGCCCGCGTAGTAGACGCGCTTGGCCCCCCGGCGCACGAGCGGCGTGAGCGACGCGGCCAGGATCTCTCCGAAGTTGGTGCGCCGCGGCACCACGGTGGCGGTGATCGTGGTCCCGGTGCGGAAGTAGGACAGGCGCCAATAATCGTTCTCGTATACGCCGAGCGCTCCCTCCTTCCAGCCGGGCTCGAAGAGGTTCTCGTAACCCACGACGACGGTGTCGGCCGCGTACGGCACGGTC
>JAYTIP010000265.1:0-3051 GCA_043731745.1 Elusimicrobiota bacterium
GTAAGGGCACTTCGCCTCCTCGAGGACGGCGACGGTCTCCTCGACCTCGCCGAGCGTCGCGGCGCCGGCGGAGAAAATCACGGGCTTGCCTTTCTTGGCGAGGTGCCGGATGAGGGGAAGGTTCGTCATGTCGTACGACGAGACCTTGAACAGCTCGACGCCCTCGCGCTCGAGCGCGTCGGCGCCGCGCGCGTCGACGGGCGTCGAGAAGAACAGGATGCCCTTTTTCTTGCAATGGTCGCGCAGGACGGGGATCCACCAGTTGGGCATCTCGAGCTTGGTGTGCAGGTCGTAGATGGGGATGTCTCGGCCCATGAGCCGGTAGGTTCCGGCGTACTTGCGGTGGATGTAGAGGGCCTTGGCGGTGAAGGTCTGGAACTTGGCGGCGTCGCAGCCGGCGGCGGCGGCCGCGTCGATGAGGTCCTTCGCCATTTGAAGGGATTGATTGTGGTTGATGCCGATCTCGGCGATGATGAAGATCGGCTTGCCCGGGCCCATTAAGTTCTTTTTCACCATGCCGTCCATCCTCCGTCCATCACGAGATTGTGGCCCGTCATATACGACGCGGCGTCCGAGGCTAGGAACACCGCCGCGCCCGAGATGTCGCTCGCCTTGGCCATGCGTCCGAGCGGCGTGCGCGCCTCGTAATTCTTAACGAAGAAAGGGGCTTGGTGATTGAAGACGCCGCCGGGCGTGATCGCGTTGACCCGTACATTTCTTTTGGCCATGTGCACGGCGAAATAACGAGTCATGGCGATGACGCCGCTTTTGCTCGCGCCGTAGACTTCCGAGCTGTTCCGCCCCGAGTCGCCGTAGATGCGCGGGTCGGGCGACACGACGCCGTACACCGAGGCCACGTTGATGATCGATCCGCCGCGCGGCGCCATGGCCTTGGCCGCGGCGCGCGTACACAGAAAGGTGCCCTTTACGTTTATATCGAGGACGCGGTCGAAGTCCGCGACCGTGCGCGTCTCGAACGGAGTGAACAGGCCGATGCCGGCGTTGTTGACCCAGACGTCGATGCGGCCGGCCTTACGCTTGATCGCGGCCACGGCGGCGTCAACTGAATCCTCGTTGGTGACGTCGATGGGGACGGCCTTGCGCTTGTCGCCCTTGCGAAACGGCTTGGCGCCGGGCAGGTCGGCGGCGAAGACGCGGGCGCCGGCGGCTTCAAGGTCGGAGACGAACGCCGCGCCGAGTTGGCCGAGTCCGCCGGTGACGACGGCGACCTTGCCCTTCAGCGAGAACGGGTCCCGGACGGTCATTTAGGAGAGCGCGGCGCGGAACGCGCCGATCACGTCGTCGGCGTCCTGGTCGTTGAGCTTGGGCGACAGCGGCAAAGACAAGGTGCGGTCGGAGATGAATTCCGCGTTGGGGAAGTCGCCGCGCTTGTAGCCGTAGGTCTTCGAGTAATAGGGCTGGGTGTGGAGGGCGAGGTAGTGCACGCCCGTGCCGATGCGCAGGCGGGTGAGCTCGTTGAGGACCTCGTCGCGCGTCCTGCCCAGGCGGTCGATGTCGACGAGCGGGGTGTAGAGGTGATAGCCGTGTCGCGTGTCCTTCTCGGCGGGGGCGGGCAGGAGGCAGGGCAGTCCCGCGAAGGCGGCGTCGTAGCGCCTCCACAGTTCGGCGCGGCGCTTCCAGTTCTTCTCGATGCGCGGCATCTGGTGCAGGGCTAGCGAAGCCTGCATGTCGGTCATGTTGTACTTGAAGCCCGCGTAGACGACCTCGTAGTGCTTGTAGCCGTCGTCGGAGAAACGCTTCCACGCGTCCTTGTTCATGCCGTGCAAGGCGAGAACCTTGATCTTGTCGGCCATGCGGTCGTCGTTGGTGGTCACCATGCCGCCTTCGCCGGTGGTCAGGTTCTTGGTGACGTAGAAGCTGAAGCAGCCGAACTCGCCGAAGTTGCCGGCCTTCTTGCCGTGGAACTCGGTCTCGATGGCGTGCGCGCAGTCCTCGACGATGGCGAGACCGTGCTTGCGCGCGATGGCCGTGAGGTCGTCCATCTGGCAGGAGCGGCCGGCGAAGTGGACGGGCAGGATCGCGCGCGTGCGCTTGGTGATCGCCTTCTCGACGAGCTCCGGGTCGATGTTGAAGGTCGCTTTGTCGCAATCCACGAGGACGGGCCGGCCGCCGGCGTGGATGATCGCGTTGAGCGTGGCGCAGAAGGTCATCGGCGTCGTGATGACCTCGTCGCCGGGCTTGAGGTCGAGGGCGAGCAACGACAGGTGAAGGGCGGCGGTCGCGGAGGCCACGGCGACGGCGTGCTTGGAGCCCTTGTACTCGCGGAACTGGTCCTCGAACTTCTTGACCTTGGGGCCGGTGCCGATCCAACCCGAGCGAAGCGTCGCCACGACCTCGGCGATGTCCTCTTCTTCGATCAGCGGGCTGCCGAAGACGAGGAAGTCTTTGCGCGGCTTCACCGGAGTCGTTTTCTTGCTCGCGGACATGTCACCGGCCCTCTCTCAGGGGAATCATCGCCGTCTCGGTCGGCGTCAACGGCTTGGGCGCGCACAAGGTCATGGTCTTGCGCAAGGACTGGTAGTTGATCGGCGGCGGGGCGGGGCGGAACTTGGCGGTGAACCACTCGAGCAGGTGGCTCAGGAACAGGCCGGTGGGCAGGCGGCGGAACTCCTGGCGCAGCAGCCACAGCCAGATGATCAGGCCGCCCAGCGGATAGCAGTAGGCGGAGATGATGTGGTAGTTGAGGTTGCGCTGGAGGTTGAAGTAACCGCCCTTCGTGTACTCCGACGACGCGGGCTGGGCGCCTTCGGCGGGCTCGCGGTACAGCGACGGGAGGTACTTGCGAAAGATCACGTCGTTGATCAGGTCGGAGATCTTGGGGCGCGGCAAGTTGTTGGCGATGCGGTAGTGATAGGTCGTCTCGAGCGTGATGCGGCGGCGCCAGGACTGCACGGTCATGTAGTCGTGCTGGGTAAAATTAAGGAACTTGGTCTCGTCGTCGGCGTTGATGTCGGAGATCTTGAGGAGGTACTGCTCCTCTTCGGCCAGGGACTTTCCGATGAGGCCCTTGAAGCGCGCGTACTCGTAGAC
>JAYTIP010000266.1:0-3384 GCA_043731745.1 Elusimicrobiota bacterium
ACATCCAGCACAGGTGCTCGGGCGGATAAAATCGCTCGAGGCTTTTCTGGAAGCCCGCGACCTCGGCCTTGGTCTCCATTCCCGCGTAGAAGCAGGCGAGCAAGGGCAAGGTCGTGTTCATCGTCTTTGACCGCTCGATGGCGGGGCGGTCGATCGCCTGGATCCCGCCGAAGTCGTCGCCCAGACCCTTGCCCGTGAAGGCGAGGAGGTGATCGATCGAGGAGACGGCGCCGAAGGTGCGGTGATCGATCTTCTGCGCGCCGCAGCGGCGCACGAGCTCGACGGCCAGGCCGCCGAACACGAGGGGATGACCGCGCGTGATGAAGCCGACCGTGCGGCCCTTATCGAGTTCGTTGAAGATGCGATCGGCCCACTTCGGCTCGTCCTGCCAGGCCTGGTAGGACGCGGGACGGATGTCGGAGCAGAATTCGGCGAGAAGCTCGCGCACCTCGGGCCCGGCGACATTGTTGAAGATCACATCGCACAGGCTCAAGGCGTGGATGACCTCGAGCGAGGTGGTGTAAGGAGGAAAGATGCCCAGGCCGCACAGATACAGCCTCGCTTGCTTACGATTCTCGTCCATCCCATGCCTCCTGCGAAAGTCCGGATCGACCGCTTTCGAGGCGGCCCAGTAGAACCGCGCCCGCATCGAAATCGGATCGCTCTGCGGCAGTTCCTTCATCAGCGCCGTGAGGCCGCGCTCGGCGGCCCGGTGCTCGCGAAGCTTGAGGTCGAGCAAAGCCCGGGCCAGGCGCGCCTCGAGCTTGCCGCGCGGCGTGCCCGCGGCGAGCGCCGCGATTTCCTTCACGGCCTCCTTCTCCAAGCCCTGTTGAATGAGCACGCGCAGCCGGCCGCGCCGCAGGTCCTCGTCGCCCGGCGAGTGAACGAGCGCCTTCTCGTATTCAGTCTGCGCTTCGGGGAGGCGGTCGGTCATCACGAACAGCTCGGCGCGCGCGACGGGGATCGCCGGATCCGTCGGGGCGAGGGCGAACGCGCCGTCGAGGGCGCGCGCGGCCTCCTCGTAATTGCGTCGCTGGAGCAGGAACTTGGCCTTGCGCAGATGCAAGGCGGCCGAGGGCGCAAGAGCCAGGAGGCGGTCGATCTCCTCGATCGCCTCGACGACGGAGCCTTCGTCGGACAGCGCTTGCGCGCGCTCGAGCGAAGGCGTCGTCTTGCTTTTCACGCGGCGCTCCTCAGCGCGCTTTGCGCGGCGCGACCGGGGACTTAGGCTGGGCCCCGAGTTCCCCCGGTTCCATGGCCGCGTTGATCTGAAGCTGAAGCCGCGCGATCTTCTCCAGGCGCGAATCGACGCCTTGCGCGATCGCCAGGTTCGGCGCCAGCACGCCGTCGACATCGGTCACGCAGACCTGCGCGGCTTTGACCGTGCTGAGCGCGGCCTTGCGGTTGGCCTCCGACCACAACGGGTCGGCGCAGACGAAGCCCTTGAAGTCGGCGGGCTTGGCGGCGGTGTTGACGGCCGCGGCGTTCGCGGCCGGCGCGGGCGTAGCCCCCGACGGAACGGCGACCGTGGTCTTCCAACCCTCCGTGAGCACGTACTGGGCCGCCGGGCTCGTCATCCGGGCCGAAAGGCCCCGGAGCACGCGCTTGCCGTCGCCCATGAGGACCTGGCAGCGCTCGGAGGCCCCGCACAGCGAGATGTCCTTCGCTTTGAACGCCTTGACGAAAGCGGCGTCGCCCTCGCAACCCGCCCGGCGGTCGGCGGGGAAAGTCGAGCAGCGTGAGGCGTCGCCTTTGTAGCTCGCGAATGCGGCCTGGCATTCCGTCATGGTCGGCGGGGACTCATGGGGGTTCTTGAACCCGGAGAGCATGGGCAAAAGCTTCGAGCAAAGAACCGCGGGATCGTTGCCGTTGTCGGCGATCGCCGCGCACCAGGCGGGAAGTTGCTCGCGAGAGATGTCGCGAGAGGTCATGTCGCGGCGTTGCAAGCAGGCGCGCATGAAGTCCGCGCGCGGGCCCATGCGGGCGCGCGTATAGTTCAGCTCCTCGTAGACGTCGCGGCACAGGATCGCTTGATTGATCACTTTCGTCAGCACCGCGCAGCGCGCCGGGTTGCCGGAGGCGAAGGCTTCGTAGGCGAAATAGTACGACAAGCGCTCCACGAGAGCGGGGTCGGCCGCCACCGCCTTGACCATCGCGCCATTGACCAGGATCGTGCTGACCGTCACGACGGCCGTGTTGATCGTGGACTTTTCGACGGCGCCGGCGCTCGCGCGAACCGACTTTTCGGCGGCGTGGGCCCCGACGACCCAAGCGCGGCACGCTCCGACCTCCTTCGCCATCAGTTCGACGTCGGTCGCCGACGGGTTGCAGCGCGCAAGGACGTCTTGGGCGCGGACCGCGCGGGCGCTCAGGACGACGACCAGGGCCGCGGCGATCATCGATAACTTCTGTCGGTTCATCGGTTTTTCCCCCTCAACGGCTCTTCGGATTCTACATTATCGCGACGCCCGTTGATTGGTCCGGGGCTCCGGGCTGGTCAGCGAATCGAGAAAGGCCAACAAGTCCGTCTTTTCGGCGTCGGTCAGATGGAGCGGGGCCATGTCGTCGGCCGGGATGTCCCCGCCCCGATCGTAGAAATCCACGACCTCGCGCAAGGTCGCGAAACGGCCGTCGTGCATGTAAGGAGCGGTCAGCGCCACGTTGCGCAAAGTCGGAGTGCGAAACGCACCATGGTTTTCGGTCCGCGAATCGAACGGGAAACGCCCGGCGTCCTCGGGCCCCTGGCTCTTCAACCCTATGCGGTGAAAGTCGCTGTCGGTGAAGTTCGCCGTGGCGTGGCAGTGAAGGCAACGCGCCTTCCCGGCGAACAGAACGAAGCCCCTGAGAGCCGGCGGCGCGAGCCCCGCCTTGCCCAGCCGGAAGCGGTCGAAGGGGCTGTCATCCGGGCGGGCGAGAGAGCGGATGAACACCGCGAGCGCTCCGGCGGCCTGCGCGGGAGGGACGCCGACGGCCGCGGCGACGCTCTTGAGGTCCATGTCCATCTCGATGGGGTTTTGGATCGCCCCGAGCGCGGCCGCGTCGACCGAGTCGAGCCGCCCGTCCCACATGAATTGCGTGTAGTGGTTGTTGGCGACGCTGAGCAAGCTCGGTGAGTTGCGCGGTCCCTTAAGACCGCGGATCCCGACCGCGACCGGAAGCCCGTCGGCGAACGCCTTGTCGGGCTTATGGCAGGACGAACAGCTGATCGTACCGTCCTTGGAGAGACGGGGGTCGAAGAAGAGGCGGCGGCCGAGCTCGATCGTCGCAGGATTGAGGTCCTTCGGCTCACCGACCGGGATCGCGTGAATCTCCAGGCGACGCAGGGCCTCCTTGGCCAGAGCGTCGAGCTTCGCCCCGGTCTTGGCGGAGCTTTTGCGCGGGCGC
>JAYTIP010000267.1:0-4056 GCA_043731745.1 Elusimicrobiota bacterium
AGGATCACGGCCTGCGTGGTGCCCAACGCGAAGACGAGCTTGGTGAGGGGATCGAGTATCCGTGACGCGCCCGGCAGGAAGGCGATGCCGCTCTGAAACAGGAGCGAGGTCGGAATGCCGATGGCCTCCGGATCTCCGTTCTCGCGCATGACGACGCGCACGCCCTCGATCGATTTGACGTCGGAGAGGCTCTTCTCGACCGCGCTGCGCAGACGCGCATGAATCTCCTTGCGCATCAAGGTCTTATTGGCGGCGGGCATGTCGTCGGCGCGCGCGCGCGGCGGCGCGGCTTTCTTGCGAGCGGTCGAGCGCGCGGAGTCGTCGTCGATATTGTCGAAGCGCGGCGCGCGCGCGGACTTCGCGGCCTCGCCGTCGGCGATCGTCTCGGGAGCCACGCGAGCGCTCGCGGCCGGGTCGGCGCGCTTGATTGGGCTCGCGACGTTGGGGTTAACGGGCTCGGCCACCGACACGCCGGGCTGGACCGTCGGCGTGCCGCCCTTTCCGCCGGAGGCGTTCATGCGGTGCGTGATCAGATTGATGTACTCGTTGGCCATCGAGCGTTCGGACGGATCTCCCTTCGTCAAAATTTCCATGAACCGGTCCATCGCCTGGATGTCCTCGCCCTGTTCGTAGAAACGCACGGCCGTGCGCATAGGACGGCTCAAACCTGCGGTCCCGCCCTCATCCTCCTGGGCGTGAACGCGGGCGAAGCCGCACATGACGGCGATGACGACGATGGTGGTGATTCTAGTCAAGGCGCGAAATAACACAGTTCCGGGCAAGGCTTCTGCCGGACAAACTGAATCATAAGGGACCCCGATTGCTGAATTATTACGCGCTTTTAACCGAACCGACGCAATTCCGGTCAGGGCGCGCGTCCCAAGGCCTTCAAACGGGCGATGATCGCAGGATTGTTGGGCTCAAGCGCCAGCGCGGCCCGGAGCTGCGCTTCGGCGTCCGCCGGCCTTCCTAAAGAGAGATAAGCGTTGGCCAGATTCACGCGCGGCGCGGCGCGGCTGGGATCCTTCGCCACGAGAGCCTCGAGCTCGGCGGCTCCCTCCTGCCGCCGCCCGTTGGCCAGCAGCAGGCTACCGTACAGAAAGCGCGCCTTGAGCAGTTCCGGGCGCTTCTTAACCAAGATCTCGGCACGCTTGAGAGACTTGGCCGACCAGTCCCCTTTCGACACCGTCGCGTCGAGCGCCCGCAGCTCCTGTAAATCCACGAGCAGGGGCACGCGCGGTCGCCCGGAATTCAAAGCGACCGCCACGAGGTTGTTTTCGAGCAGCTGCGCGTCGGGGTTGATCTCGAGCGCGTGCACATACGCGGCCTCGGCGTCGGCCCAGCGCTTGTCCATCGTCATCAGATAGCCCAGATTATTCCAATGGTTCGGATTTTCCGGAAACACCGAGGTCGCCTCTCGCAGGACCTTCTCCGCCAGGCCTTTGTTCTTGGCCGGATCGCGCAGGTAGAAAGAAGTCAGGCCGTTGATGATCTCATTGGACAACGGGTTGATCGCCCATGCGGTCTCGTAAAAGCCCCCCGCCTTCTCGACCTGGCCGAGTTGGCCCGCGTACACCGTGGCGATGTTGAAGTAAATCTCGTCGTAGCCCGCGTTGGCCTGCAGGGCCCCGAGGTACGCTTCAGCCGCGTCGGCGGGCCTTCCTGCGCGCGCGTACGCGTTGCCGAGCTCATAGATCGCGTTGACCTCGCGCGGGCCCCACGCGCGCGAGCGCTCGAGCGCGCGCGTCGCCGCCGGAAGATTGCCCTGCCGGATCAGCTTGAAGCCCGCGAAGTACCACGCCTCGCGCTCCCAGTAGCGGACCTGCCACCAGGCGGCGAAGAGGCTCAACGCGACGAGCGCCAGCGCCGCGCCCTTGCGCGCCGCCTCTCCTGGATTCCAGAGGAACCTCTCGTGGCGCGCACCGCGGCCCATCGCCGTCCCCGCGAGCCACCAGAACATGAACGCGGGCACCGCGAAGTGCAACGACACATTGAGCAAGTTATCCGAGAGCACCGCCGCCACGCCCGCGACCGCGCCGATCCACGCCGGGTCGTCGCCCGCCTCGCCCTCGGCCCATTTCTTGGCCGTCAGAAAGAAGGTCGCCCACAGCCACGCGAACGCGCCGAGCCCGAGTATGCCGAGCTGGGAAAATACTTCGAGAATTTCGTTGTGCGAGTTGTTCGCATGCGTGCGCATGTTGTGATAGAACGCGTAGGCATGGAGCAGGTTCCCCTGATAAAACGGGTAAAAAAGCTCGAAGAGTCCCGCGCCCTTGCCGAGCAACGGCGCCTCGTTGCCCATCATCCACGCCGAGGTCCAGATCAACACGCGCTGATGCCAGGGGCTATAAAACCCGTCGCGTTTCGCGATGGCGGAGAACTCCGTCAAGCGCCCGACGAAGGTCGGCGTGTAGCCCGAGGAGATCGAGCTCGACGGCCACAAGAGCGCCAGCCCCAACGCGAGGCCGAACAAAAGCCCCACCGAGCGCGGCTCGGCGCGCAATCGCTCGCGCAGGCGCGGCGACAGAGCGAGAAACGCCGTCCCGACGGCCGCGCCACCCCACGACGAGCGCGTGAGCGTCGCGAGCAGCGCCGCCTCGAGCGTCAGGAACAGACCGCCGTAAATCCAGCGCCGCGCTCCGTTCTTCTCCATCATGAACAGCGCCAGCGCCGTCGGCATCAGCGCCGCGTTGTAGGTCGACAGGAAGTTCGGGTTGCCGAAGGTCGAGACCGCGCGTCCGCCGTAGGGGTTGAGCACATTGGGCCACACGAGCTCGAAGTTGAAGTACTGCAGCACGCCGTACGCCGACGCCAGAAAGCCCGCGGCGAACGCCAGGTGCAGGTAGTCGGCCACGCGCGCGCGCCGGCACAGCCAGCCCGCCGTGCCGAGCCCGATGATCCAGGTGAATGCACCGTACGGCTCCCACGCCAAGCCGAAGAAATCCTCCGCACGCGCACCGGCGCGAGTGCGCATCGAGGGCAGGGCCACCCACATCAGCCCCCACAGTACGACGAAGGCGATCCAGGGGCCCAACTCGACCGGTTCGTCGTTCTTGTCTTCGGAGGCGATCGTCGCCGCGAGCCAGAACGCGAACAGGCAGTTGACGACCAAGAACATCCCGTTGCGTTCGCCTTCCGCGACGATCGACGGCGTGAAGAAGGCGGCGTGGCCGAAGTAGGCGCGCAGCCAGCTCGCGGCCCAGACGACGACGAATGCCGCCAGGGGCCAAGCCACGGGGAGCTTGGGCAAGCGAGCGACGCCTTCGCGACCGGCTTCTCCGATCGCCCAAGATCCGAACGCGAGCGCCAGCGCGATGTTGAGCAGCGCGATCTGGGAGATGTAGGGGTTACGGGTGAGGTTGGTGAAAAAGAGCAACGGGCACAGGAAATGCGCCGTCACCAACAGCCAGCGGCGGGCCGAGATCATTGGGGAAAAGACTAGCAAATACCGCTACTTATACAGGCGGCGGGACATCAGCTTGATCGTGTCGTCGTCCTCTCGAATGAGCTCGACGCCGAGGTCGACGGCGACGCACTCGAAGCAGGTGTCGCGGAAGGTGAAAACGAAGTGCTTGCGCGACTCCCCGCTGTAGCGCGTCTTGATCGCGCGCACCCACGACGAGTCCTTCACCTCGAACGCGCCGTGAGGCTGGAGTCCCCGTTCGGCCAAAGGATGCAGATTCAAGGTCTTCATCCCCGGCATGCCGAACAGGTGCTCCGCGCAGAACGGGAAGGTGATCATGACCGTCAGGGAACGCCCCGCCACATAGGACAGAATGACGGATCCGTCCTTGGCGAGCACGACGGGAAGCGGATCGCCCTGGTCGGGCGGCGGGACGTCTTTGAGCGCGACGACGCGGTCCTTCTCGTCGATCGAGTACATTACGGGTGCTCGTGCACCTCGAGGCTCAGCATCCAGCCCACGCCGAAGCGGTCCTTGACCATGCCGAAACGCGGCGACCAGAAGGTTTTGCCGAGCGGCATCGATACGGTTCCCCCCGCGGACAGAGAGGCGAACGCTCTATCGACTTCGTCCGCGCTCGTCAGG
This sequence comes from Elusimicrobiota bacterium, assembly GCA_043731745.1. Classification (GTDB taxonomy): domain Bacteria; phylum Elusimicrobiota; class Elusimicrobia; order UBA1565; family UBA9628; genus GWA2-66-18. The sequence continues at coordinate 4,049 of JAYTIP010000267.1, forward strand.
GACAGGGA
>JAYTIP010000268.1:0-6441 GCA_043731745.1 Elusimicrobiota bacterium
CGCGCGCCATCTCGGCGATCCCCCTGAAACTGTCCGGCGACTTCCCCCAAAAGCTCGAGGTCCGCGGCGAGGTGTACATGACCTTCAAGGGCTTCGAGAAGGTCAACGAAGAAGAAAAGCGCGCGGGCCGGGATCCCTTCGCCAACCCGCGAAACTGCGCGGCAGGCTCGCTTCGTCAGAAGGACCCCTCGATCACCGCGGGCCGCCGTCTGCGTTTCCAAGCGCACTCCTACGGAGTGTGGGGCAACAACGAACCCGTTTCTCATTCCGAGTTCCTCGACCGTTGCCGCCAGATGGGCCTCGCCTCAAGCCCCTTCAAGCGCTGCGCGGACGCGGACGGCGTCGTCGACTGGTACGCCGAGTTCAAGGAGCGCGAGATGCCCAAGCTCGCCTACGCGGTGGACGGGCTCGTGGTGAAGGTCGACGACTTCGCGCAGCAGCGGCGTCTGGGCTTCACCGCCAAGAGCCCCAGATGGGCGATGGCCTTCAAGTATCCCGCCCAGCAGGCCACCTCGGTCGTGCGCGACGTGGAGTTCTCCGTCGGACGAACCGGGGCGATCACGCCCGTCGCCAAGCTCGAGCCCGTGTTCTGCGCGGGCGTGACGATCTCGTCGGTGACCCTCCACAATTTCGAGGAAGTCGAGCGCCTCGGTCTCAAGATCGGCGACCGCGTCCTCATCGAGCGGGCCGGCGAGGTCATCCCGAAGGTGATCAAGGTCGTCGAAAAGGCGGCCCGCGGCGGCAAGATCCTGCCGCCCCGCTCCTGCCCGGACTGCAAGTCGCCCGTGGTCAAAGAGGAGGACTTCGTCGCCTACCGCTGCGACAATCCCTCGTGCCCGGCGCAGCTGCGCCGGACCTTGGAACACTTCGCGTCACGGCCCGCGATGGACATCACGGGCCTGGGGGACGCGGCGGTCGATCAGCTCGTGGCCAAGGGACTCGTCAAAGACGTCTCCGGTATTTACGACCTGACGAAAGAGCAGCTTCTCGGCCTGGAACTCTTCGCCGACAAGAAGGCCGACAACCTCCTGGCGCAGATCGAGGCGAGCAAGGGCAAGGGTCTGGATCGGGTCCTCTTCGCCCTGGGCATACGGCACATCGGCGAAAAGACGGCCGAGACGGTCGCTGAACGCATGGATCTCGACGCCTTGCTGCGCGCCACGGAGCAGGATTTCATGGGGGTGCCCGACATCGGGCCCATCGTCGCCCGCTCGTTGTACGACTTCTTCTCGTCCAAGAACGGAAGAGCGCTTATCACGCGGCTTCAGTCTTCCGGCCTCGCAATGACCCAGCCCAAGAGAACCATACTGGCGGGTGCGCCCTTCGCGGGCATGACCTTCGTCTTCACCGGCGCGCTGACCAAATTCTCGCGCGACGAGGCCGAGGAAAAAGTGAAGGCGCTCGGCGGTAAGGCCTCCGGCTCGGTGTCGGCCAAGACGACCTTCGTCGTGTACGGCGAGGACGCCGGATCAAAGCTCAAGAAGGCCAATGAGCTCGGCGTAAAAGCCATCACGGAATCGGAATTCGAGAAAATGCTCCCGTGACGATCAAGAAAGAGCGCGGGACGCGCACCGCCTTACTGCACGTCGCAGACCGGACCGGCATCGTCGAGTTCGCGCAAGCGCTTCTCGGATTGAATTTTGAACTCGTCGCGACGGGTCCAACGGCCACGGCGCTAAGACATGCGGGCGTTGCGCACAAGTCCATCTCCGAGTTCGTGGGCGAGCGCCTGCCGGCCGACGCCCTGGGCTTGCTGCATCCCAAGCTCATCGCCGCCGTCACCGACGAAAAGGCCCGCGTGGACCTGGTGGCCGTGAACCTGTACCCCCTCTCCCAGGCGACCGCCGACCCGGCCTTGTCGCAGGATGAAGTCCTCGCCTATGTGGACCCCGTCGGCCCGGCCTTGCTGCGCGCCGCGGCGCGCAACTTCAAGCGCGTGATCGCGTTGTGCGACGCCGACGACTATCAGCAGGCCGTCGAGACCCTCACGGCCTACGACCGCATGCTTCCCGACCGCCGCCAGGCCCTGGCCGCGAAGGCGTTCCATTATTCGGCGTATTACGACTCCACCGTCGCCCAGTACCTCGGAGGCCAGTGGGAGGAGTTTCCCGATGAGGTCGTCGTCGCGCTCAAGAAATCCGCCGACCTGCGCTACGGCGAGAACCCGCATCAAAGCGGCGCCTTCTACACCTTGTCCGGCGCGCGGCCTTGGGGCCTCAACGCGGCGCAACTCCACCTCGGCCGGCCGCTCGTGTACGGGCACTATTTAGACTTAGAAACGGCCTGGGAACTGGTGAACGCCTTCCCCGAGCCCGCCTGCGCCATCGTCAAACACGGCGTTCCCGCCGGCTTCGCCTGCGGCGAGGACCTGGCCAAGGCCGCCCGCCGCGCCTACGCGGGCGACCCGCGCGGCTGCTTCCGCGGCACGGCGGCGGTCAACGGAGAGGTGGGCGTCGCGGCGGCGGAGTTCTTCGCCGAGGAGTTCGTGTCCTGCATCGCCGCGACGGAGTTTTCCGCCAAGGCGCTTCAGTTGCTCAAGGCCAAGAAGGACATCAGGCTCGTCACCTTACCCTCGAAGCTGATTTCGGCGCACGAGCTCGATCTGCGCGCCGTCGCCGGCGGGATGCTCGTGCAGGAGCGAGACCAGCGCCCGTTCGTGGGAGACATAAAAACCGGCTCCCGCCGCCAGCCCACCGAGCGCGAAATGCGCGGCCTCGTCGTCGCCTGGCACGTCGCCATGCACGCCCGAACGCACGCCGCCGTCGTCGCCCGCGGCACGGCGGTGATCGGCGTCGGCTCCGGGCAGACCTCGCGCCTCGACGCGGTGAGGCTCGCGGTCGTGAAGTCCCAGGAGCGCCACCCCATCCTCGTCGCGGGAGACCCCGTCGTCCTCGCCTCCGACGGCGCGCTCACCGCCGAGCACGTGCTCGCGGCCGCCGACGGCGGCGTGACGGCGATCATTCACCCCGGAGGCGCGTCGGAAGACAAGGCCGCGGCCGAGGCCGCCGACAAGCGCGGCGTGGCGCTCGTGGCGACCGGCGTCCGCCACTTCAAGCACTGACGCCGCGGACGGAGCGGCGGCTGATCGGCCGCCCTATCTATCCCTGGGGTCAATTCCCCCGGCCGATCAGCCTCTCGAACTAGCCCTGGAGCCAGTTCCAGCGGCCGATAAGCCGCCCTTGACGCCTAGCGCCGGCACGGCTACACTGCACGCGTCATGCAACGAGAAACCACGGTCGTGCGCCTGCGCATCACGAGCCTGACCTTAACGGCCGCCCAGGTGGAGGCGCACCTCGGCATCAAGCCCGACGAATCCTGGAAGATCGGCGACCGCACGGGCACCTTCGGCGCCTTATTAAAGGAGCACGGCTACGTGCTCGACTCGACGGCCATGATGACGACCAATCCCGCCGACCATTTCCGTTCTTTGCTCAAGCGCATCGCGCCCGTCGCCCAGAAGATCGGAGAGGTGTCCGCGCAGGCGAAGGTCGAAGTCGTCTGCTCGATCATCACGCGAAACATCCCCCCCGTGAGCTTCGAGCGCGACGATCTGCGCTGGCTGGCCGCGATGGGCGCCAAGCTCGACGTGGAGATCGCACTTCTCGTCGAGCGCGCCGCGCCGGCGTCGGGAGAGAAAAAGCCCGGAGACAAGGAAGGCCCGCCGCCGCCGATGTTTTAGGCTACTTCGGGACCTTGACGCCCTTCAGGTCGGGCGAAGGCGGGTACTCGAGCCCCATGCGCGCGAGCGTCTTGCGCAGGAGCTTCGCGAAGGCCAGATCGCGGCGAGGCTTGTCGTCGGCGGGAATCACGGTCCACGGCGCGTGCCAGGTGCTCGTGCGCGCCAAGATCGAGCCGAACACCTTCTGAAGGTCGTTCCAGCGCTTGCGCGTCTCGAGGTCGGAGGAGGAGAACTTCCAGTTTTTCTCGGGCCGGTCGATGCGGCGCTGCAGCCGTTGCCTTTGCGTGTCCTTGGACACATGCAGGAAAATCTTGACGACCTTCACGCCTTGCTTGGCGAGCTCGAGCTCGAAAGCGTTGATGCGCGCGTAGCGCTGCTCGACGGTTTCCTTGTCGTGCGTGCCCCAGACGGCGGGGACGATGATGTCCTCGTAGTGGGAGCGGTTGAAGACGCCGATGACGCCGGGCTTGGGCACTTCTTTTTTGATGCGCTCGAGGAAGTCCTGGGCCGCTTCTTCGGCCGAGGGCTTCTTGAAGGCGGCGACGCGCACGAAGGCGGGGTTGAGGCCCGTCATGCCGTGCTTGATCACGCCGTCCTTGCCGGCGGTGTCCATGCCCTGGATCACGACGAGCACGGCCTGAGTTTTGGCCGCGGCCAGGATGTCCTCGAGCTCGTTGACCTGCTTGACCTCTTTCTTGAGCTTCTTGCCGGCCTTCTTCGCGGACAGACCGTCCTCGTTATTCGTCGGCGTGACCGAAAGGTCCACGGCCTCTTCCGGAGCGGCGGCGGCGCCGTCGAAGCGCGCGTTGAGGGCGGACGCGGAGGCGGACAAGGCGGCGCTTTCCTCGGGCTTAGCCCTGGCGAGGGCTTTGCCGATTTTCTCAAGCGAGGCGGCGGCCTTTTCGGCCTTCTTGCCGCCCGTCTCACGCAAGGAGGCGACGAGGGCGGGCAGGGCCGTCAGCGGCTCGGCCAAGGCGGCGGTCACGACCGAGCGCGCGGCGAATTCGGCGGGTGTGGCCAAAGCGGCGGGCGTGGGAGCGACCTGCGTCTGAAACGCGACGGTGAGGCCCAAGGTGGGCGTCATGCCCGGAGCGCTCAAGCCGGCCGTCAGCGGCGCCAACTGGGCGTTGATCGCCGCGACGACCGGGCCGCCGGCGACGGGAACGACGGGCGCGACACGGACCTGCGCGGACGCGGGAAGGCTCGAAAAGACGAGCAGGGCGGCCAGAATCGCGGACGCGAGTCCCTTCATGCCGTTAGTATAGAAGGAGGCGAATAAGCCCGCTTGGGCCCAAGGGGCAAGGCCGCGCCGGAAAAAGGCCTAGGGCTGCGTCCGGACCTGTTGACCCGCGTTCAAGAGCGAAGCCCCCTCAAGCCCTTGGCCAGGCGTTTGACCATTTCTAAGAGCACAGCGCGCTCCGAAGGCGTGTTGATACGCGCCGCGTCGTCGAGACCCGGAGTCCCGCTCGTCTCCTTATCGTCGGAGAACAGACGCCCGGGGGGAACGCCCAGGGCCGAGGCGATGACGGACACAGTCTTTAAGCTGCTCTTTTTGACCCCGCGCTCGATCTGGCCGATGTAGGACGCATGCAGGCCCGACAGCTCGCCGAGCTCTTCGAGAGTCAAATCCTGATGGAGCCGGCGTGCGCGGATGTGCCGCCCGACGTCCTCGTAAATGTCGCCCATCTCCGTATTGGAATTTTTCATTGGTTTCACCCGGGACTGAAGAGCCCATAGTCCTTTCGCCCTCAAACCGCGTGTTGATGAATTATGGGACGGAGGCGGGAGGTAATCCAGTGCGGCGTTGTCAGCGGGGTGAAACGGAAATGTCCCAGCACTCGTTGGCGTGCTGGAGCAGGTCGGTCTCGGTCTGGGCGCGCCGCACGAAGTCCTGAACTTCCTTGGACTTCCAAGCCGCCCCCACCTTGGGCCAGGCGGAGGCGAGGGATTCGGTCTTGAGGTCGGCCACGGCGAAGGGCAGGGCGTTGAGGAGCTTGGCGCGGCCGTTGGGCACCACGAGCACCATGCTTTGAGGGCTCTCGGCTCGCGTCACCATCTCCTGTTGGATGCCCCACGGGTAGATCGCGAGCTTCGGGCCGTTGCGAACGGCTGCAACGGCCTTTAGATTCATGACGACCTCTTTCCAATCCTCATCGGAACAAGCCAGGGTATCCCACGCGTAGGCGGCTCGGCCCAGGCGCATCATCGGGCCGGTGACGAAGGTACGCACGCCGCGCTTGGCGGCCTGCTCGTAAACGGCGACGGCGTCGCCCACGTTTATTTTCGTCGGTATAAAGACGAGCTCCGGTTCAAGCCCGCGCTTAACAAGTCTGTCTATAGCGGCCCAAGCGGGCGCGTACCCCGAGCCCGGGCGAAGCTTCTCGTGGGTCGCCGCGTCCTTGCCGTCGATCGAAATCTGAACGCACGCGATTTTTAATTCTTGGAGCTTGTCGCACGCGGCGTCGTCGAGGTCCAATCCGTTCGTCTCGATCTTGATCTCGACTCCCCCCTTGGTCAGGGTCTCGAAGATCTCGATCGCCCAGGGTGAGCCCATCGGCTCGCCCCCGCCGAAGGCGACATAGGCGATACCGTTGGACACGATTTGCCGGGTGAGCGACAACGCCTGCTCGCGATTCATCTCGTCCGGCCAGGCTTTATCCGGGCCGGACTCCTCGCAGCAGTGCAGGCAACGCCCCGTGCAGCGGTTGCTCAGCTGCCAGGCAAGAAAGAGGGGGGCGCCGTAGTCGCCCACGGACGCCCCC
>JAYTIP010000269.1:0-8807 GCA_043731745.1 Elusimicrobiota bacterium
GCGAGGTTCGAGGGAATCGTGAACACATCGGACAGGTACATCGCGACGGGATCGTTCGTCTTCTCGCCGAAGCGAAACGGCGGCGTCGGCGTGGTCGGCGCGGCGATGAGGTCCACCTGCTTGAAGACCTCCTTGAAATCGTTGGCCATGAGCGTGCGCACGCGCTGGGCCTTGGAGTAGTAGGCGTCGTAGTACCCAGACGAGAGCGCGTAGGTGCCGAGCATGATGCGGCGTTTGACCTCGGGGCCGAAGCCGGCGCCGCGGCTCATCTCGTAGACTTCCTGCAGGTTCGTCGCGGCGCGGTCGACGAAGCCGTAGCGGATGCCGTCGAAGCGCGCCAGGTTCGAGGACGCCTCGGAGGGCGCGATGATGTAGTAGGCCGGGATCGCGTATTTCGTGTGCGGCAAAGAGACTTCCTTGATCTCCGCGCCCAGCGCTTTGAGCTCAGCCACGGCGTCGCGCACCGACTTTTCGATCTCGGGGTCGAGGCCCTCGATGAAATACTCTCGGGGGAGCCCAATGCGCAGTCCCTTGAGATCAAACGCCTTCGTCGATACCCCGCTGGGTTCGTTGGTCGCGGAGGTCGTGTCTTTGGGGTCGTGGCCGCCGATCACGGAGAGCGCTAACTCGGCGTCCTCGACGGTGCGCGTGAACGGGCCGATTTGGTCGAGCGAGGAGGCGAAGGCCACGAGTCCGTAGCGCGAGACCAGGCCGTAGGTGGGCTTGAGGCCGACCACGCCGCAGAACGCCGCGGGCTGGCGGATTGAGCCGCCGGTGTCGGAGCCGAGGCTGATGGCGCACATGCGCGCCGCCGCCGCGGCGGCGGAGCCACCAGAGGAGCCCCCGGGCACGCAGGCGGGGTCCCACGGGTTCGCGGTCTTTTGAAAAGCCGAGTTCTCGGTCGAGGACCCCATGGCGAACTCGTCCAAATTGGTTTTGCCGACGAAGACGGCGTCGGCGGCCTTGAGGCGCTCGACGACCGTGGCGTCGTAGGCCGCGATGTGACCCTTGAGGATCTTCGAGGCGCAGGTCGTCTCCACACCCTTGAGCTGCAGATTATCCTTGAGCGCCACGGGCACGCCGGCTAACGCGCCGAGCGTCTCCCCCCGCTTGCGCTTGGCATCGACCGCCCGCGCCTTCTCGAGAGCGAGGTCCTTCGTGACATTTAAAAAAGCCTTAATGGTTCCGTCGAGCTTCTCAATGCGCGCGAAATGCGCCGCGGCCACGGATTCAGCCGTGACTTCACCGTTCCTCACCGCCGCCGCGATCTGAGCGCCCGACTTTTCCGTGATATCCATTTTTATTTGGAGTTATCCACAATGCTTTCAGCGCTGAAAGTATTGGGGATAAGTCGCGTCATTTATCGATGAAAAGAGATTCTTCTTCGCCGTTGTGACGCTCCACGGCGGGAGTTTTTCGGCCTTTGCGCGTCGGCGTCGGGTCGGGCTTCTCGGGCTTGGACGGCTCGTCGTCGAGATCCGCCTCGGGGGCCTTCACGCGCTTGGGCGGAAGTTCCGAGCCGGACTTCTGAACGCTGACCGCGGGGCCGTCGTCGCTGAAAGACGGGGCGTCGCGGCCCGCGCGTTCGCGGCGCGGCGGGGCTGCGGTCTCCGGCGCGCGCGCCTGCGGCGCGGGCTGGGGCTCGGGCTCCTCGGCGGCGGGTGCGGAGTCGGATTCGATCGCGGCGATGGCGGCCTGGATCTTGTCGCGGCGCTGGGGGTCGAGCTCGAGCGCCTTCTTAAGATCGGAGACGGCCCCGGCCTTGTCCCCGAGCAACGCGCGCGTCTGGCCTCGGTTGGAGTAGGCCAGGCCCTTGCGCGGATTAATGGCGATGACCTTCGTGAGGTCCGCCACGGCTCCGCGGTAGTCGCCGAGCAGGAAGCGGACATTGGAGCGCAGGTAATGCGAGTCTTCGTGTTCGTCGTTGGCGTCGATGAAGGCCGAGAAGTCGGCGTCGGCGCCGCGATAGTCCTTGGTCTCTCGCAAAGCCTTGCCGCGGTAATAGCGCGCCCAGGTGAACTTCGGATTGATGTCGAGGATCGCGCCGAAGTCTTCGGCGGCGCCCTTGAAGTCTCGCAGGCGATCCTTCACCGAGCCGCGCATGAGCAGCGCCGCGGCGGAGCCGGGGTCGCGCTTGACGGCCGCGTTGAGCGGCGCCAGCGCCTCACGCGACTTGCCTTGGGCGGACAGCACGCTGCCCTCGCCGAGCGGGCCCTCGATCGAGCGCGGATCGGCCTCGGTCGCGGCCTGGAAGTCCGCCATGGCGCCGTCGAACTTCTTGAGAATGAGACGGGCCTTGCCGCGCGCGGCGTGAGACGGGCCGTCGTTAGGCTTGAGCTGGGCGGCGAGCTCGGCATCGGCGGCGGCGCCGGGGCCGTCGCCGAGCGTCCAGCGGCAGGTCGCGCGAAAGCCGGCCGCGGTCTTCCAATCCGGGAAGGCCGCGAGCGCTTCGTCGAAGCGCGCGGCGGCCTCGTTGAGCTCGAGCTTATGATAGAGCTGAACCGCCGAGGCGAGCGCACGCTTGGCCTTGGCGTTGGGCGCGGCGGCCTTCGCCGCCGGGGCGCACAGAAGCAGGACCGTCGCGAGAAGGAACTTCACTCGATCACCTTGCGGACCTTGTAGTAGGGGCCGTCGCGGTCGGGCGCGTTGGAGAGCAGAGCCTCCGTGTCTTGAAACGGCACGGGCGCGTCGTCGCGCATCACGTTGACCGCGCCCAGCACCGAGGTGGTGGGTGCCACCGCGCTCGTATTAACCTGGGCGAGTTCTGCCATGGATTCCAGGATCTTGGTCAGCTGGCCGCCGTACAGCGCGATCTCGGCCTCAGTCAAGCGCAGGCGCGCGAGCTTGGCGATTTTCTTGACGTCGGCGTCGGACACGCTCATTAGGCGGGCTCCAGGGGCGCGTAACGCGTGAGCAGCTTAGCGACGCGCCCGTCATCAAATCGCACGGTCACCTTCATCGTGTCCCCGGCGCCGGAGATGTCGGAGACGATCCCGCGGCCGAATTGCGGGTGCTTCACGCGCTGGCCGTTCTTAAAGCCGGTCGCGCGCGCGGAGGCCGGCGCGCCGGCGACCGCGGGCCGGACGAACGCGGGCACGCCGCCGGGGGCGGACTCGCGGGCGGCCGAGCCGAACAGCTTGGCCTCGATGATGAAACGCGAAGGCAGGCTCGCGTACACCTGGCCGAAGAGGCGGCGCGTGGCCGCGTAGGTCAGGTACAGCCGCTCGCGGGCGCGCGTGATGCCGACGTAGCACAGGCGGCGCTCTTCCTCGAGATCTTCCGGGGTCGCGTTGCCGCCGCCGATCGGGAACAGGCCTTCCTCAAGACCCGTCAGGAACACGACGGGGTACTCGAGGCCCTTGGCCAAGTGGATCGTCATCAAGGTCACGGCGGGCGTGTTCTCGTCGTAGTCGTCGAGGCCGGTCTGCAAAGCGACTTCTTCGAGATAAGTGGCCAAGGTGCTGACGCGGCCGTTCTGCTTCTCCTTGTCGTCGTACTCCTTGACGGCGTTGAGAAGCTCCTGCAAGTTGGCCAGGCGTCCCGCGGCCTCGGGATCGTGCTCCATTTCGGACTCGACCCAGGCCCAGTAACCGGTCGTCTCGAAGATCAAAGCCATCGCGCCGCCCGCGGGCAGATTCTCCACGGTGTCGCGCAGCTTCGCCATCGTCTGGGTGAAGTCGTCGAAGGCGCCGTGCGCCTTCGCGCCGAGCCCTTCGATTTGACCGTGCGCCCAGAAGGCGTCCCAGAGGGTCAGGCCGTGCTGGGCCGCGTAATTTTCCGCGAGTTCGAGGCTCTTGGCACCGAGCCCGCGCGGCGGGCAGTTGATGACGCGGTCAAGCGAGACTGAGTCGCGCTTGTTGACCACGATGCGCGCGTACGCCATCGCGTCCTTGATCTCTTTGCGCTCGTAGAAGCGCATGGCGCCGACGATCTTGTAGGGGAGGCGCGCGCGGCGCATCGATTCTTCGAACGAACGCGACTGCGCGTTCGTGCGGTAGAAGACGGCGCAGTCTTTCAGCGAGCGGCCGTTGTTCTGCACCTCGTCCTGGATGCGGCGCACGACGTAGGTGGCCTCCTCGTACTCGTTGGGGAGCTCCTGCACGCGCACTTCGTCGCCCGGGGCGGCCTTGGTCCACAGCTTCTTCGACTTACGGGTCTTGTTGTGATGGATGACGAGTGCTGCGGCATCGAGGATGCGCCCCGTCGAGCGGTAGTTCTGCTCGAGGGTCACGACCATGACGTTCGGGAAATCCTTTTCGAACTCCAAAATGTTTCGGATGTTGGCGCCGCGCCAGGAGTAGATGGACTGGTCGTCGTCGCCGACGACGCAGACGTTCTTGTTCTTGGCGGCGAGCGTCTTCGTCAGGATGTACTGGGCGTGGTTGGTGTCCTGGTACTCGTCGACGAGCAGGTGGGTGAAGTGGTTCTGCCATTTCTCGCGCACGGCCGGGTGGTCGCGCAGGAGCTGGCAGGTCTTGAGCAGCAGGTCGCCGAAGTCGAGCGCGCCCGCTTTGTCGAGCTTGCTCTGATAGACCTTGTAGATTTTCGCCGCGATCTGGCGCGACTGATCGATCGAGTTCATCGCGTGGATCTCGTAGGACCCCGCGTCGAGCAGGTCGTCCTTGGCGCGCGAGATGATGCTCACGTACAGCCCGGCCTTGCTCTTCTGGTCGTCGAGGCCGAGCTCCTTCATGGATTCGGTGACGAGCTTCTTCTGGTCGCCCTGGTCGTAGATCGTGAAGTGGCGCGGCAGGCCCAGGTCCTGATGATGAATGCGCACGAGCTTGGCGCAGAAAGAGTGGAAGGTGAAGGCCCAGACGAGCGCGCCTTTGCCGGGTGCCAACTCTTCAAGACGCTTGCGCATCTCGCCCGCCGCCTTGTTGGTGAAGGTGACGGCGAGAATGCGGTCGGGCGGCACTCCCGTCTCGATCAAGCGCGCGATGCGGTAGGTGATGACGCGCGTCTTGCCGGTGCCGGCGCCGGCCAGGACGAGCAAAGCGCCGTCGAGATGCGTGGCGCCGGCCCTTTGCTCCGGGTTGAGCTTCTCGAGATCGACGCCCATGGCTGCGCTCACCGCGAGGCGAGAGCCTCCCGCTTCGGTGCGTACAGCATGTTGCAGTAATCCTTGACCATGCGGTCGGCGCCGTACTGCAAGGCGACGGAGCGGATCGACTCCTTCATGACCTTGACCCAGCCGCGCGGAATGCCGTGCTCGTCGCGGTCGTAGTACAGGGGCACGATCTTGCGCTCGAGCGTGTTGTAGATGTCCTCGGCGTCCGCCTTGTCGGCGTCCGGACCCGCGCCGCGGCCGCCGGCCTGGCCGATGGGCCAGCCGTTGCCTTCGTTGTAGCCCTCTTCCCACCAGCCGTCGAGCACGGAGAAGTTGGGCACGCCGTTGGCGCCGGCCTTTTCGCCGGAGGTGCCGCAGGCCTCGAGAGGTGCGAGCGGGTTGTTGAGCCACATGTCGACGCCCTGCACGAGATAGCGGGCGACGTGCATGTCGTAGTCTTCGATGAAGGCGATGCGTCCGCCGAACTCGGGGTTTTTAGCGAGCTGATAAACCTGCTGGATCAGGGCTTTCCCGCCGTCGTCCGCAGGGTGGGCCTTTCCCGCGAACACGAGCTGCACGGGGCGCCACGGGTCGAAGAGCAGCTTCTTAAGGCGCGGGATGTCGCTTAGGATCAAGGTCGCGCGCTTGTAGGACGCGAAGCGGCGCGCGAAGCCGATGACGAGCGCGGGATGGTCGAGCAAGGCGCCGCTGGCCAGCACCTGCGCCGGGTCGTGCTTCTCTTTCATCCAGCGTCCGCGGGCGCGGCCGCGCATCATCTGAAGGAGGGCGCTCTTGTTCTTACCGTGCTGGAGCCAGAGAACCTCGTCGGGGATCGAGCCGACCTTGGACCAGATCTTCTCGTCGTCCTGGCGCTCGCGCCAGTCGGAGCCGAGATAGCGGTCGTACACGGAGCCGAGCTCCTGGTTGACCCAGGTGGGCAGGTGCACGCCGTTGGTGACGTGTCCGATGGGAATCTCGTTCTCGGGCGTCGTCGGCCACAGCGACTTCCACATCTCGCGAGAGACCTGGCCGTGACGGCGGCTGACGGCGTTGCGGCGCGACGCGATCTTCAGCGAGAGCGCGGTCATGTTCCAGCCCGCGTGACCGGGGACGCGCGCGAAGTCCATGAAGCGCTCGCGGTCCACGCCGAGCTGAGGCCAGTAGGACGAGAAGTACTCCGCGATCATCTCCTCGGCGAACACGTCGTGGCCGGCTTCGACGGGCGTGTGGGTCGTGAACACGGCGTTTTCGCCGACCTGGCGCAGCGCCTCGTCAAGCGGGACGCCTCCCGACACTTTTTCGCGCGTGAGCTCGAGGAACAGGAACGAGGAGTGGCCCTCGTTGGCGTGGAACACGGCGGGATGGATGCCGAGCGCTCGCAGCACGCGCACGCCGCCGATGCCGAGGATGATCTCCTGGCGCAGGCGCATGGTCCGATCTCCGCCATACAGTCGTCCGGAGATCTCGCGGTCGAGCGGCGAGTTGCCGTCGACGTTGGTGTCCATCAGGTACAGGGGCACGCGGCCGACCTGCACCTTCCAGACCGCGACCTTGATCGTGCCGCGGCCGAGCGGAATGTCGAGGAGCATGCGCCCGCCCGTAGGACCGAACACGGGGCGAACCGGCGAGACGGCCCAGTTCACGGTCTCATACACGTTCTGCTGCCAGCCGTCGGAGGAAATCTTCTGGACGACGTAGCCCTCGGGGTACATGAAGCCCACGCCGACGAGCGGCACGCCGAGGTCGGAGGCGGACTTGCAGTGGTCGCCGGCCAAAATGCCGAGGCCGCCGGAGTAAATCTTGAGCGAGTTGTGGACGCCGAACTCCGCCGAGAAGTAACCGATGTTCTTGCCCTTCATCTCGGGGTGGTTCTTGGCGAACCAGGTCTGGTCGGTCGTCATGTATTTGTCGAAGGCCCCGATGACGGCGTCGACGCGGCTCAGGAAGCCTTCATCTTTGGACAGCGCCTGGTAGCGCTCGGCGGGTACGCTGCGCAGCAGCGAAACGGGATTGTGGTGGGTCTCGGCCCAAAGCGTTCGGTCGATCTCCTTGAACAGGGCGCGGGCTTCGGGATGCCAGCTCCACCAGAGGTTGTATGCGAGATCCTTCAACCGGGCGAAGCGGCCCGGGAGTTGCCAATCGTTGTAGGAATCAGTGGTGACCATAGACGAGGATTCTACCTTTTCTGGATAGGACGGCCAAGCCCTTGACGGGGCAGGCGGGGGCGACTATCCTCTCGTCGTGAGAGCCCTCGCTTTCGCCCTGCTGTTATCCCTCCCGGCCTCCGCCCAGGAAGCCCCGGAGACCGGCCTTCGCGCCCAAAAAGCGCGGGAGCTCGTGGACGCCCTGTCTCCCGAGACCCGCGTCGAGCTCAAGAAAATGTACCGCCGCTACAAAGAGCTCGTCGCCAAGAAGCTCGACGCGGGCTGGCAAACCGGCGTGCTGAGCGAGGCCGTCATCGAGGATGTCGACGAGCCCTTCCAGCCTGCGCGCCTCGTCGAGGGCATGATCGATCTGCGCAAGAAGGAGCTCGCCCGGCTCCAAGCCGCTTTGGCCAAGGTGGCCAGCGACGATCCCTACACCGATAAGCGCGTGCGCGCCGCCGTCGATGACAAAAAGGACGAACTGGCGACCCTCGTGTCGCGCAATAAGCGCGAAAAGGGCCTGTGCCGAGACTGGTCGGATGTGATCTGGTTCGAATTCACCAACATGGAGCTCAATAACTGGGCCGTCCGCGACGAACGCCGCACCGCTCGTCCCTACCACACGGCGGCCGTCGCCTGCGCCCCGGCGGATTCCCCCACCGTCTGCCTGACCTTCGACCCCTGGGCCGACGGCCGGCCCAGCGTCTTCGCCTACACCGCCTGGGACGAAAGCGCCGAGGGCGGGCGCTTCCCGGCCGAGTATTTCCTGCATGTGCTTCCCGACAAAGTCGAGAAGCCTAAGTGAGCACCGGCGCGCTGCCTCTCCTGGCGCGTCTCGCCGAGGCCGCCAGCTTCCCGAGTACCGTGCGCAACTACGAGAGCGACGCCTGGGGCTACATGCGCCGCAAGCTCGGCGACTGCGAGGGCCCGCTTCGCGCGTACAAACAGATCCTCTTCGACGAGGCCGCCGCGAGGCTGCTCTCCGATCTACGCGGGTCCTTTCTCAAGCCGGGAGCGCTGCTCGACCACAAAGAGACCTTCGAGAAGCTTTTGGCCGCGGGCGACTTCGCGGACCTATCCTTCAACCTGGAGCCGGGCGTGGATCCGCAGCACCGCCGGGAGGCGATCGCGGCCGTGCTGGCCCACGCGAAGGTGAAGACCCTCTTCGATATCGAGTCCCGCCCGCCCGAATTGCGCGGCAAACCCTGGCAGGCTCTCGTCGATGATAGCTCCAAGCGCCTGGGGCTCGACACGCTGCAGAAGATTTACGACCGCAAGCCCAAGACTCCGTTCCGCCGGTCGGCCGTCGCCCGCCGCGCTCGCCGGGATCTCGCCGAGTTTCTAACCGTCACGCGCGGGGAAACCGGCATGCGCGAGGAAGTGACGCTGTTCGTGCTGACACGCCTCGAGGCCGTGATCGCGGCCCTGCTGCGCTTCCTTCAAGAGACGCCGGCCAAGTAGTCTCGGTTTTTTATGTTCCATTCTTCCGAGGAGGGTTTTGCGCAGGCGTCGCGCAAAACCCTCGACGAGAAAACAGAGTTCCCCCAAAGAAGGTCCTCTCCCGACGAGGAACTGCTAAAATCTCCGCATGCCCCTCCAGATCGGGAGCCTCA
>JAYTIP010000270.1:0-6650 GCA_043731745.1 Elusimicrobiota bacterium
CTCGAAACCGATCCCCGGCGATCCTCTTCCTGGTACGCCCGGGCGCTTAAGTGCCCGTTCCGTAAAGTCGACGGACTGCCGACCCGCGCGGTCGTCGCCTCCGTCGTCCCCAAGCTCGACGGCGTGCTGGCCAAAGCGATCCTTCAGGGTTTCGGCTTCAAACCCACCTTTATAACGCCCGCCTCCCGGCTCGGTTTGAAGCTGAAGGTGAAGACTCCCGGCCAAGTCGGGTCGGATCGGATACTGAACGCGCTCGCCCTTCGGGCGATCGCGCCCAGGACTTCTTCGATCGCGATCGATTTCGGCACCGCGACCACATTCGACTGCGTGGACGCGGGCGGCGCTTATGTGGGGGGCGCGATACTGCTCGGCCCCAACTCCGCGGCGCGCGCCCTGCACGAATTCACCGCCAAGCTGCCGCTCATCAAGATTCGCAAGCCGCGCACGGTCATCGGCAAGGACACCGAGCATTGCCTGGAAGCCGGTTTGTACTTCGGCTACCTCGGCATGATCCGCGAAGTCTTGGCGCGGACGAAGGACGAACTGGGGGGGAAGCCCGCGGTCGTCGCGACCGGCGGCCTGGCGCCGTTGTTCTTAAAGGACCTGCCCGGCGTCCGCCACGAGCCCGATCTGACCTTGAACGGCCTGCGGATCGCGGCCGGGCTTATTTCAGGGGAGCGTGAGGCATGAGGACGGCCACGCCCGCGGCGATGCCGAGGACGACGCCGGCCAAACCCAGAAGCTGAACCCGGCGCTCCAGGGGATGCTCGCGCAAGGCGCGAACATGCTGCTCGACGATCAAAAAGAGGGGGACGCCGATGATCGCCATGCGGATGTTCTCGCCGGTTTTCTTGGTCACGAAGACGACCGCCGCGACGCCGACGGCGTTGAGGATCGCGGCGAGCAAGAGGACGCCCGCCGAGGGCCCGGCCTCGCCCTTGGCCACGCGGTCCTTGAGGGCGATTTCAGCTTTCTTATGAACCGCGTGGATCGCGAAAAAGACGGCGACCGAGACCACGTAGAGAATCATGAGCTGGACGCTGACGGTCCAGAGGGAAGGCTGCTTCAGCTTCGCGATCAGGTCGTTCATGGTTCGGCTCCTCGACGGCTCAGTCCGCGTCTGGGTCTAATGGCCCCGGTTCGCCGAGGCCTAATGCCGCTTGCGTCGCGGGGCCCGATGAGATATCATATTCGGAACAAGCCGTCCATGTCACAGAAGCGTCACACGAGCCGGCCATATCTTCGGAGGAATTGATGTCTCGAGCCAGAAATGCCGTCATCATCATCATTCTGTGCATCATCGGCGCCTATAGCGTGCGCAAGGCCCCGCAGCTCGCCCTCAACATGCCCAACCCTTCCGATATCAAGGACGCGGTCGCTGGCGGCCCCGCTTTCCATCGCGGCTCTCCGAAGCTCACCCTCGCCAGCGGCACCGGCGAAGATATGCGCGACGCGGTCGCCGGCCACGCGGTCGGCACTCCCAACCACGGCAACACCCTCGGCGACATCGCTGGTCCGCCTCGCGGTGAGAGCTTCCACGGCTTCGGCCCCGGCTCCCACAACCCCGGCCAGAACTTCAACCCGCCGCCGCCCATCCTGTCGCCTTCCGGCCCGCAGGACGAGATCGTCATCGCGAAGCCGCCCGTGGACGATTGCGGCGACCAGTGCGACGAACAGAACCAAAACAACGATTAATGTAACGCCCGCTCCACGCAGAGCCCAGTCCCGTTCGGGACTGGGCTTTCTGTCTAAATGTCAGCCGAATAAAACCCAGTAAAGGAAACCAGTCAATATGCGCGCGATTTACTGCACCGTTGCCGTTATGGCCGTTGTGTTCAGCGCCTCCGCCGCTCATGCGATCAATCTCGATTGGCTGACGCAATACAAGAAGCCCAATATCCACTACGGGCAGCTCGCTCTTCATCCCTACTACCAGCTCACCGAGACCTACGACTCGAACATCTACCTCGTGCCTCGCGACACCCCGACTCGGACCGTCGGCGGCGGCGTACGCGGCTCGTGGATCACCACCAATGAACTCGCACTCGAGGCTCTCCTGCCCTGGCGCAAGCTGCACACCTTCGCGGCCGGCTACGATTTCGAGGCCAACACCTACACGACTCAGCCGAACCTCAACGACACGATCAACCAGAAGGCGCATTTCGACTATACCTATGCGGGCGCTTACGGCCTGACCTACAAGGCCGGGGACGCGTACACCAACACGACCGACCAGGCATTCTCCGAACTCGTGGCCCGCAACCGCCGGTGGACCAACACCGTCTACACCGAGCTCGACTACAACCCCGCGAACAACCGGCTCGCCGGTGGCGTCGACGCTCAGCACACGACGAATAAGTACCTCGGCGACACGATCGGTCGCCAGCTCAACCGCTACGACGAGAGCGTGGGCTTCAATGTCGGCTACAAGATTCAGCCCAAGACCAAGGCGTACGTCTCTTACCACCGCTCGGTCACGCACTACACCGTCCAGCGCGAGCTCCCCGACAACGACAAGAACAGCAAGGCGCATAACGTGGGCTTTGGCGTGACCGGTCAGATCACCCCCAAGGTCACGGGTCAGATCGAAGGTGGCGCGACCTTCCGCCGCTACGACGAGCCTCCGGTGGGCGGCGGCACCCAGAAGACTCAGAACATCACGGTGGCCACGAACCTGACCTACAAGGCCAACGACCGCACCGACGTCATTTTCGCCGCCTCGCGCCGCATTGAAGAGTCCATCTTCGGAGCGAACCGCTTCTACATCAGCAACAACGCGTCGCTGGACCTCAAACACAAGCTCCCGTACAAGTTCTCGGTCGGCGCGAACGCGGCATACGGCCTCGATAAGTATCCGGACTCCCAGACGGTGGCGGGCGGCGCGAGCGGCAGCCGCCGCGACGACATCTACCAGGGCGGAGCGTGGATCGAGTACGACATCCAGCAGTGGCTCTCGACCGGAGTGTCTTACGTCTTCCGGGAGCGCAATTCGACCTTCTCGGGCGAGTTCAACTATCAGGACATGCAGACCGCCTGGAACCTGGCGGTCAAGTTCTAATCCCGGTATAATAGCGGCGGCATGAAGAAGACTTTCCGCGCCGCCGCATTGTTGCTCACCATGGCCGCCGCCGCGTGCGGCGGCTTTCGCGTCACCGAGGGGGCTCCACCCGAGTCCGGCGTCAGCGTCATCCCCGCCAAGGCCGTCGCCCCTGCACCGGATGCCGCCCCCTTGACCGACGAGCAGCGCAAGGCGGCCGCGGATAAGGAATCGGCCGCGATCGCCGCGGCGCTGCAGCAGGTCGTCCGCGCCAAGACCGACTATCACATCTCCTCCGCCGACCTCATCAGCGTCACCGTCTACCAGGACGCCGAGATGAGCCGCAAGGTCCGGGTCAACGCCAACGGCACCATCTCTTTGCCCCTTGTCGGTGAGGTGAAGGTGGGTGGGATGACCTTGATCGACGCTCAGGCCGCCATCGAGAACAAGCTCGGGAAATACCTGGTCCGCCCGCAGGTCTCCCTGTTCATCGAGGATTACGGCAACAAGACGATCTTCGTGATGGGCGAAGTCGCCAAGCCGGGCTCCTACCCGATTCCCACCGAGTCGCGCATGACCGTCCTCGAGGCGATCAGCACGGCCGGGGGCTTCACCCCGGTCGCGGCGCAGGATCGCGCGCGCGTGCTGCGCAACGTCAACGGCGCGAGCGTGACCTACACGATCAACACGAAGGAGATCACCCAGCAGGGCCAGAAGGACAAGGACATGGTCCTTGAGCCCAACGACATCATCTACGTCCCCCAGAGCTTCTTCTAAAATGTCCGAGAACGAGCAGGAGATCGACTTCAACCTGACGCACTATCTCGGCATACTCTCCCGCCGGCGCTGGATCGTGCTGCTCGTGTCCGTGTCGGTCTTCGGCGCTTCGCTGTGGTATGTGATGTACTGGCCGCCGGTGTTCCGAGCGTCGACGCTCATCAACATCGAGCGCGAGGGTGGAACCCAAGCCCCCGGCCAGGGCGTGACCGAGGTCCAGGACGACGACTACTTCGGCACGCAATTCAAGATGATCACGAGCGACACGGCCCTGCGCCGGGTGTACTCGGACCTCGGGCTCGCGACGACGAAGGACTTTTCCTCCGGCGTGGGCTCCCTGAGCAATGCGGTGAGCGTCGTTCAGGTCCCGCGCACGCGCTTGTGCAAGGTGAACGCGGAGAGCACCGACCCGCGGCTGGCGATGAAGATCTCGAGCACCCTGTCTCAGTATTTCGTCGAGCAGAACCTCAACAACAAGCTGTTCATGTCGAAGGACGTCCTCGACGCGCTGCAGCTGCGCATGAAGGGCGTCGACAACGACAAGATCAACCAATCGCTGCCGTCGGTCGTCAACAACAAGCTCATCCAGGACATCAAGGCGCAGATCTTCGAGGGCGAAGCCCAGCTCGCCGACCTGCGCATGAAGTACACGGACAATCACCCGGCGCTGATCTCGCTGAAGTCGCGCCTGGCCTCGATGCACAAGGTGCTCAACAACGAGGTCGACAACATCGTCGCCAGCCTCAAGACGGAGCTCTCCGGCCAGCTACGCGCCAACAATGTGCGCATCATCGACCTTCCCCAGCTTCCCGACAGGCCGGTTCGCCCGCGCAAGGTCCTGGCGTTGGTCCTCGGCCTCATCGGCGGCTTCACGCTCGGCGCGCTGTCCGCGCTCCTGCTCGAGCTGCTGGACCAGACCGTGCGAACGCAAGACGACGTCGAACGCCGCCTCGGCCTGCCCTTCCTCGGCCTGATCCCGTTCTCCCGGCACAAGAAGGGCGCGGCCATCTACGCGCCCTTGATTTCCATCGAAGTCTCTTTGCTCAGCGAGTCTTTCCGCAACCTGCGCACGATGATCAGCTTCGCCGAGGCCGTCCAGGGCGAGACCGTCGTCCTCGTCACGAGCTCGGTCCAGGAAGAGGGCAAGAGCTTCGTCGCGAGCAATCTGGCCGTCGCCTTCTCCCAGCTCGGACAGCGGACTTTGATCGTCGACGGCGACCTGCGCCGGCCGCGCCAGCACGGGAATCTGCGCGCCTCCAGGGAAAAGGGGCTGACCGACTACCTCTCCGGCGCCGAGCCGCGCATCGACGAGCTCGTGCAGAAGACCGAGATCTCCAACCTCGACATCATCACCTGCGGGGCGCGGCCGCCGAATCCGGCCGAACTGCTCAACACCGAGCAGCTCGCTCAGTTCGTCGCCTGGGCTCGCGGGCGTTACGCGCGAGTCGTCATCGACTGCCCGCCCGTGTTCCCGATCAGCGACATTCTGCTCTGGGGGCGGCACGTCAAGCCCGTCGTCTTCGTCTCTCGCTTCGGCCGCACGCGCGTGCCCCTGATTCTGACCGCGTGCGGGCGTCTGCGCGCCGCCGGCGTCAAGATCCTCGGCGGCGTGGTCAACGGCGCCAAGCTCGGGACGATGACCTACGCCGACGGCCGCTACTACGAGGCGTACTACCGCGATTACGTGGACGCGGATAAAGGAAAAGAGCGCCGTTCATGACGGGGCGCGTCCCGTCCCAAGCCGTCGAAGGACTCCTCTATCTGTTGGCCGCGTTCGGCCCCCTCGCGTTCGGATGCGTCGAGCCGTGGTCGCGGGCTACCCTTGAGTTCATGGCCTTCCTGCTCGCACTTTTATGTTGGCTGCGGGGCGGTCGTGAGGCACCCGGGCCCGCCGGTTGGGCGTGGTTGTTCCCGGCGTCCTTCGCCTCCTTCGGACTGCTTCAACTGCTGTCTCCGGTACTGCCGGACGGGCCGCGGCCGTTGCTGCCCTTCACCGCGGCGGAGGGGGAAACGCAGGCGGCCGTGCTTCTGTGGGCGGCGTACGCCGCGGTGCTCTGGAGCGTCCCGCGGATCCTGTCGACGCACGAGGCCGCACGCCGCGGCGCCCGGTTCCTGCTCTGGCTGGGCGCGGCCGTGTCCGCGCAGGGCCTGCTCCAGGCAGCATTTTGGAACGGCCGCCTTTATTGGACTCGCCCGACGACGATCGCCACCGTGTTCGGGCCGTACTACAACAAGGACAACGCTGCGAACTTTTTGCTGATGTCCGGCCTCATGGGCGCCGGGGTCTGGTTTTCCAAACGCAAGGACTGGCCGGCGGTCGACGGGCCTCCGCCTGATCATTTTCGCTCGCAGGTCCGCCTGGGGGCCGTCGTGGCGCTCGTGGCCGCCGGACTGATCGCATGCTCCTCGCGCGGCGCCTTCCTGGCCCTCGTGCTGGCGGGGGCCTTCGCGGGGTTCCTGCGCGCGGGCCGGGTCTCGCGAGCGCGGGATCGCGCGGCGGGGGCCGCCGTGGCGCTCGGGGCCGGGGTGCTCGCGCTGTTCTTCGTGTATAAGACCGTGGGCACGGCCGCAGACGCGGGAGGGGTGGTGGACCGCTCGATCTCGCTTCGCCTGACGATCTACCACGACGCTATGGCCTGGCTGCGTGACGCCCCACTCTTCGGCACGGGCCTCGGAAGCTTCGAGACGGTGTACCCGTCGTACGAGGGCCTCGACCTACGCGCGCTCGCCCGGCACGCTCACAGCGACTGGCTCGAGCTCGCCCTGGAAGGCGGTCTCCTCGCCGCTCTGGCCGCCTTCGCGGGGGCGTTCCTGCTCGCCGCGCACGCGGCGCGGC
>JAYTIP010000271.1:0-2211 GCA_043731745.1 Elusimicrobiota bacterium
GATGAGATCGAGGATAACGAGATCCGGCATCTCCTTCTGGGCGGCCAGAATGCCCGCCTTGCCCGACGGGGCCTGGCGGACTTCGTAGCCCTCGAGCGAGAGAACGTCGCTGACGGCTTTGCGGAAGGACGCGTCGTCTTCGATCAAAAGGACCTTGGCCATGCCCGGATTTTATATAAATGCGGGGTGGAACCCAAGCACTTCGCGTTGGCGCTCGCCTCGCTCGCGGCCGGGGCCGCTCTCGGCTACGCGCTCGGCCGCCGGCGCCGCGCCCGCGTCGAGACGGGAATCGCCGACGAGGAACGCCTGGCCTGGCTCCAGCGTCTCTCCACGATCGGCCAGATGATGTCGGGCATCGTCCACGAGGTGCGCACCCCGCTCGCCACCGTCATTTTGACGGTCGAGCACGCTCAGCGAGTCCTCGATAAGGGCGGCGACCCCCGCGCCCAGCTCACGGCCGTGTCGCGGGAAGCCGACCGCGCGGTCGAAATCCTCTCCGACATCCTCGACTTCGCCAAGCCCTCCCCCCTCGACCTCAAGCCCGTCGATCTCGACGCCCTCGTCGCCGCCACGCTCGAGGCCCTGCAGATCCGCTTCACCGAACGCGCGATCGAGACGCCGCTGGCGGCCGGCACCGGCATCCGCGTACTCGCCAGCGAACGCCACCTCCAGCAGGTGCTCACCATCATCCTCATCAACGCGCTCGACGCGATGCCCTTCGGTGGCCGCCTGCGCATCGCCGTCGACGCCTCACGCGGCAACGCGCGCGTCGCCTTCACCGACACCGGCGTGGGCATCGAGGCCGAGAAGCTCAAGGGGCTCTTCGAGCCCTTCGCCACGGGCCGCCCGGAGCAAGGCGGCACCGGCCTCGGCCTCAATGTCGCGCGCTGGATCATGCACAAGCACGGCGGCGATGTCTCGATCGAAAGCGCGGGCATCGGCAAGGGTACGACGGTCACCGTCTCCCTGCCCGCCGTCAAGTAATGCTAGAATTCGCCTCGACGAACTGGAGACAACATGGCTTTCTACCGTAAAAAGAGGCGCAAGGCGGGACCGAGCAAGAACGAGAAGAAGGTCGGCCGCGCCCAGACCGCCGAGGACAACGAGCGCGCCGCCGGCACGCTTTCCTCCCGCTACCCCTACCTCCGCGCCCTGCGCGTGAAGGTTTCGATCGCGACTCCGCAGGGCGTGGTGCTCGAGGAGTCCGAAGAGAACTTCACCCCCAACGATCCCCTCATCCTCGAGGCCGATTGCCCCGGCTCCTGCGGCTCCGGCGCCTACGACTTCGCGGCGCTGATCGCGCCTTTCCTTGAGCGCCGCGACGATCGCGGCTCGGCCCAGATCATCTGCATCGAAGCCTCCTACAGCGGCGCCGCCGGCGCCCAGTGCGGTTGCATCGCGAAGTGCGAGTTCGTCGCCGAGGTCTCCCCGTCATGAGCGAAGATCTCCAGGCCGAACTCGCGGCGCTGCGCGCCGAGAACGAAGCCCTCAAGAAGGCGGGTTCGCGCGGCATCTCGCTGAAGGTCAGCCAGAAGGGCGCGGTCAGCCTCTACGGCATGGGCCGCTTCCCCGTCACGCTCTACAAAGAGCAGTGGCTCAAGATTCTCGAGATGTCCGATGTGATCAAGGCGTTCATTAAAGACAACGACGCCGCGCTCAAGGCCAAAGAGTAGTGCGCCGGGCGGCGTTGCTGTCGCTGTTGCTCCTGGGCGCCTGCGCCTCCGCCGACACCGAGAAGGGATTTCTCGACTCCGAGCGCCGCACCTCCGTCGCCGCCAAGAACGACACCGGCTCCTGCCGTCCGTGGTTCGTGAGCCCCATGAAAGACTGGGGCGAGGGCGCGCCGAAGCACTCCTGCTGGAACCTGCTCTGGGAAGTCCCGACCGCGCTCGTCGCGGTCCCCCTCGCGCTCGGCGTCATCACGGCGCCGGTTTGGGTTCCGATCGTTCTCCTGCACTAGCCTCGCGGCGGCTAAGCTGAGGTTTCGCGCAGAAGCCTGTCGACGGACCGGCTCATCTGTTTGAGAATGAACCCGGGTGCCACTCGGCTCATGAACTTGAGCTGGTTGGCCTGCCCGGGACGAATCTCGGTCCGGCCGGCGGCCATGCCCGAGATCGAGTCGCGCACCATGTCCGACACCTTCATGATCGAGACGCCCTTCATGTCATCCTTATTCATGTCGGCGAGCAGTTCGGTCGCGGTGGCGGGCGG
>JAYTIP010000272.1:0-3959 GCA_043731745.1 Elusimicrobiota bacterium
CTCGGGTGATTCGGACTTCGACAAGGCGGCGATCGAGTCCGTGCAGGCCGCAGCGCCTTTCCCGGCCCTGCCGTCGGATTTCGCGGAGCCCTTTTTGAAGATCCACCTGACGCTCAAGTCGGAGCCGTCGTGGCGTTAATCCGCTGCCTGGTCCTGGGCCTGCTCGTTTACGGAGCGATCGCGGTCGCCTTCCCCGATTGGACGGGGCAGGCCTATCATGTGATGGTGCTGTCCGCGATCGCGGGCGGCGCGGTGGGCGTGTGGGCGATCCACAAGATTTTGGACCTGGGCGAAGGCGCCGCCAAGATCGGCGTCGAGATCGCCTTTCTCGTGGGGATCGCTTTGTTCGTCGGCTACACGATGCCGCAGAAGTCGGGGAAGGCGCCGTTCGAGCAGTGGTCCGCGGGAGTACGGCCCACGCGGAGCTCGGCGAGACAGGGCTTTGACCACCTCGGCATAAACCCCAACGGCCCGGTCGCCTCGCGCTTGATCGACTTGTTCCCGAAACGCTAAGACGGTCACGGAGATATCAATGAAAGCCTCTCGCCTCGCGCTCGCCGTCCTGCTGGCCCTCGCCGCCGCGGCGCCCGCCGCCGCGCAGATGGACGCCCTCATGGCGCAGGCGCGTGAGCGCTTCAACGCCAACGACGCGCACGGCGCCATCTCGCCGCTGACACAGGGCTTGAGCATCGCGCAAAGCCGCGGGCTGCAGCAGGCGATCGGCGATTTCTCGCAGAACTTGGGCCTGGCGTACGACAACGACAGCCAGCCGGCGCTGGCGCGCCAGTATTACAATCAGGCCATCGGCGTGTACCGGGCCATCGGCGACCAGGCGGATCTCGCGACGACGCTAGGCTGGCTCGGGATCGTGTACAAGAACGAGGGCGACAACGCCAAGGCGCTCGAGCTCATGACGCAGGCGCTGACGATGTCTCGCTCCCTGCGCAACGAAATCCTCGAAGGACAGACGCTCGGCAACATCGGCAACGTGTACTCGAACTGGTCGAAGCACAAGATCGCGCTCGACTACCACACCCAAGCCCTGACATTGCAGACGCGCCTGGGCGACAAGGGCGGCGTGGCCAACGACCTGCAGAACATCGGCTCCGACTACCAGGCCATGAGCGACTACCCCAAGGCGCTTGAATACAACAACCGCGCGCTCGCCGCCGCGCGCGAGGCGGGAGACAAGCTGTCCGAGGCGGGCATCTGGGCCAATTTCGGCCTGATCTCTATCGAGACGGGCGACTATCCCAAGGCGATCTCGAATTACGAGCGCGGCAACCAGATGTTCCTCGAGCAGAACGACAAGCGCGACCTGGCGCTGGGCTACAACAACCTCGGGCTCGTCTACGAGGCACAGTCGGACTTGCCCAAAGCGCTCGAGCTGTTCAACCGCGCGCTGCCCCTGTCGCGCGAGGTCGGCGACAAGTCGCAGGAAGGCGCGACGCTCGGCAACGAGGGCATCGTGTACATGGACATGGGCGATCTTCAGCGCGCTCTCGACCTCGATCAGCAGTCCTATCGCATCGCCGAGGAGACCAGCCGCAAATCGAGCCAAGGGGCGGCGCTCGTCAACACCGCCATGGTCTACCAGCGCATCGGCGATTTCGACAAGGCGTTGGCGACGGCCGCGCGCGCCATCGGCTTCCTTGAGGAAGCGCTGGACAAGACCGGACAGTCGACCGCTTTGGCCTTGATGGGCAGCCTCGCGCAGGAAAAGGGCGACTACGCGAAGGCCGTCGACTACGAGGGCCGGGCGATAGCGTTGAGCAAGGAGCTGGGCGTGCCGACGGAGCAGGCGGAGATCGACCTCGGCTCGGCCTACCTCGCGCTCGGCAACGTCGCCGGCGCCGCCGAGCAGGCGGCCAAGGCCAAGAACGACGTGCTGTCCGGACGCGTCGCCTTCGCGCAGGGCAAACTGCCCGCGGCCAAGGAGCTTTTCGCGAAAGCCGCCGCCGAGGGCAAGGGCAAGCGCACCGCCGACGCCGCGGTGGCGGCCAACATCGGCCTGTGCCTCACGCTCGAGAAGCTCAAGGACGCCGCGGGAGCGCGCACGGCCTGCGAGGACGCGATCGCCGCGATCGAGCGTCAGCGCGAAATGCTGCCCCAGGCCGCACGCGGCCGCTTTCTGACCGCGACCGTGGCGGGCTACCCGCGCCTCGAGGCGTACAAGGCCCGCGCCCGCGTCGCCTCCGACGCGGCCGACGGGTTGTACTGGGCCGAGAACGCCAAGGCGCGCGTGTTCATCGAGGAGGTCGCGGCCCGTCTGAGCGCGTCCAAGGCCGCCTTGCCCGCCGCCGACGCGGCCAAGGAAGCCGCGCTCGCCGCGGGAGTCGCCGGGGCGTACAAGCAGATGGACGCCGCCTTCGAGAAGAAAAACACGGCCCGCCTGGCCGAGCTCGAGAAGGAGCTCGCGTCCGCGCTCGGCGCGCGCGACGCCTTCGTGGCCGGCCTGCGCCAGAGCGCGCCCGCCTACGCCGCGATCCAGTACCCGCAGCCGCTGAAGGCCTCGGACGTCTCGCTCAAGGCCGATGAGTTGCTCGTCGAGTACGCGGTCACCGAGACGAAGACCATGATCTACGCGGTGGGCGCCGACAAGAAGGCGGTCTCCTACGCCGCCGAGATCACGCGCGCGGACCTCAAGAAGCTCGTCGAGGCGTTTCGCAAGCCGTTTGAGAACCCGCTCAACGCGCAGGGCAAGTTCGCCGGCGCCTTCGACGCGGCCGCCGGGGCGAAGCTCTACGGCCTGTTGCTCAAGCCCGTCGCGGCCGCCGCCAAGGGCAAGAAGCTCGTGCTCGTGCCCGACGACATCTTGGGCCTGTTGCCCTTCGAGGCCTTGGTGGCCCGCGCGGCCCGCCCCAAGACGCCCCAGGCTCCGGCGTCGCCGCTGCGTTACGCCGCCGACGAACTCGACATCGCCTACGCGCAATCCGCCACGGCGCTGACCCAGGCCCGCGCGACGGGCGGGGAAGGCGCTCCCGGCGGCCTGCTCGTGGTGGCCGATCCGGTGTTCGACAAATCCGACGAGCGCCTGAAGGGCTCGGGGCTCGAGGCCTTCGTGTCCAAGGACTTCGTCACGATGGGCGTGGCCGCCACGCGCCGCGGCGACGGCTTCTCCCGGCTCGAGGAGACGGGGGCGCTCGCCCAGACGCTCAAGACCGCGTTCGGCGACGGCGCGGTGAGCCTCACCGGTAAGGACGCGACCAAGACCAAGCTCCTCGCCGAGGACCTCGGCCGCTACCGCCACCTCATCTTCGCCACGCACGGCATCCTCGATGGGGACGTGCCCTACATCGGCGAGCCCGCGCTCGTGCTGACACAGGTCGGCAACGCCGACGGCGACGACGGGTTCCTGAAGATGAGCGAGATCATGGGCCTCAAGCTCCACAGCGACGTGGTGGCACTCACCGCCTGCAAGACCGGGCTCGGCCGCGAGGTGCGCGGCGAGGGCGTGATGGGGCTGGGGCGCGCGTTCCAGTACGCCGGCGCCAAGAACGCGCTCGTGAGCCTTTGGAGCGTGTCGGAGAAGTCCACCACCGAGATGACGGCGGCGTTCTTCGCCGCGCTCAAAGAGGGGAAAACACCCCGCGAGGCGCTTAAGACCGCGCGGGCGCAGTTGCGTAAAGGCGCGTACGGCAATCCCTTCTTCTGGGCGCCGTTCGTCCTGATCGGAGGCTGACCGGGTGCGCGCGCTCCTGTTGTCGTTCGTGCTGTTGAGTTCAGCGTCGGCCGAACCCGGCATCGGGGACGTTAAAAAGGGCGCGGCCGAGCTCGTCAAAGCGCTGTTGCCCGCTCTCGAAGGCCGCGCCGGCAAGGCCGGCGTGCTCATGTTCACCCCGATCGACGACGGCACGAAAACCTCGTCGTTCGGGCGTCTGGTGCAGGAGCAGACGACGCTGGCGCTCGCCGAGCGCCGGCCCAAGAAGGCCGCCTTCACGATCGTCGAGCGCCGGGAG
>JAYTIP010000273.1:0-7738 GCA_043731745.1 Elusimicrobiota bacterium
CGGATGAAGCCGGCGCTTCGGGGGCGGATTGGGCGTGAGCGGGGGAGAGCGCGAGCGAAAGCAGCAGGGCGATCGGAAGCATCGGGAGAAACTACCAAATCCCGGAGCGTCCGTCAGCGGAGCGCGGGGCTGCTGCTCCAGTAGTTCGGAAACGTGACGAAGTCCATGTGCACCTTCGCCGACTTCAAGTTGCCGGCGACCGCGGCGGGGGCAAGGTCGCCGTCAGAGATGTGATCAAAAGCGGCACGGCGCTCGTCTTCGTCGCGCGTCCGGTAGGGGGGCTCGAGATCCGCGACCTGACCGCGGCGGCGGTTGCGGACCTCGACGAGGGCGGTCCAGCCTTCGCCCTTGGCCAGGACGGCCTCGTACTCGCCGTTGTCGTCCGTTTTAACCACGACCTTCGGCAAAGTATCCCGGGTAAAGGAGATGGTCGCGTTCTTCGCGGGCTCGAGATTGTCGACGTCGTACACGGTGCCGGTGACGACCCAGGAATTCTTGGGAACGGGAGGCTTGGCGGGTATGAGCGGCGTCGCGGGTGCGGCGACGATCGGGGCGGCCGGCCGGGCGTTTCGAAGCTCCAATTCCGCGGGCGGGGTCAGGACCGGCGCGAAGGGGGACTTGGTCACGGGCGCGACGGGCGGGGTCGTCTCGGACGCGGTCTCCGTGGCCTTCTCGGGGGCGTAGGTGTTGGCGTCGGTGAAGCGGTCGAACCAGGCGGCGGCGCGGGCCTTCCCCGAGCGCGCGACGGTCATCAGAGGAACCTGAAAACGCACAACGAGCCAGCTTCCGGCGCCGACGACGAGGACCGTGGCCATAATCTGGAACGGCCGGCGTTTGCGGCGGGCCTGCTCTTCGCGCAATTTGGCGTAGCCGCGTACGATCTCCTGCTTGGTACGGGCGCGCATGCAGATGTGGCACCCCGTCGCTTCGGGCGTTAGTTCGGTGTGACATCCGGGACAAGGAAGGGTCTCTTTCATTCCGCGCTCATCTTAGCTCTTTGAATCACGGGTATTAGGACCAGGTCGAGCGCTACGAGCCGGTGCGCATCGTGCACATACACGAGCACCGGTTCGAGTTCATCGGGAGAAGTCTCCTCGATCAGCCGGCGCCGCGCCGAAAGAACGCGTTCCCGCACCGGCGGGTCCTTGTCTTCGATCAACCCGTCGCGATAGCCCGGCGGCACCTTGATCGAAATCGAGACCGCCACCCGATCGACCGTGTTAATGAACAAGTCCGCCTGATAATGACCGCGGGCGTTGGTGGTCGCGATGAGGGCGTGCTCGTTGCCGTTCATGGTAAACGACAGCCGCGCGCCGGCGACGGGTTTGAGGGTGAGGGCGTCATAGACTACGCCGTAAAATCGGCGTTCGTCGGCAGTTATCGGCCCCGGCTCCGGCGGCGGTGTCGCATTGGGGACTTCGGCTGGAGGTTCCGCAGCCGAAGCCGGGTCTTGGGCGTGACGCGGGGTCGTCCTGAGCGGCCTTGCGATTGGGGGGTCGCTTAAGCCCGCGATGAAGACGAAGGTGGAGGTCGCGATGGGGACCACGACGGGCGACGGGGCCGGAGACGGCAGCGGGGCATTGTCGTTGACGCCCCGGATATGGGGATTGCGGGCCTGATCGATCTGCGCCGTGAATTCCGTCCACGCTTCCTCCACGGCCTGTCGTTGCCACAGCCCCAACGCCAGGACGATCAGCAGTCCTAGGCCGCCGAATTTGAGGAGCACCGTGAGCCAGCGCAGGCGTTCGGAGCGGCAATGCTGGCACCACCCCTGGTCGAGATCGAGGGGTTCGCCGCAGCGGGGACACGGGACCATGTCCCCTTTATAACAGGAAGTCGGGACCCCGTCCAGGCCGCACGCCTCATTCTTGACTAAAATGGTCAGGAATGGTACACTGGGGTTATGGCCAATCAGGACCTCAAGGATCTCGCCGCTAAAGAGTATAAATACGGCTTTGAATCGGCGGTCGAAGCCGACCAGGTCCCCCGCGGGCTCAGCGAAGACACCGTTCGCCTGATTTCCGCGAAGAAGAACGAGCCCAAGTTCATGCTCGAGTTCCGGCTCAAGGCCTACAAGCACTGGCTGACGATGACCGAGCCCACCTGGGCCCACGTCAAGTATCCGAAGATCGACTACCAGGACATCATTTATTACTCGGCGCCCAAGCCCAAGAAAAAGCTCAACTCGATGGACGAGGTCGACCCGGAGATCCGCGCCACCTTCGACAAGCTCGGCATTCCGCTCGACGAACAGAAGATGCTCTCGAACGTCGCCGTCGACGCGGTCTTCGACTCCGTCTCCGTCGCGACGACCTTCCGCAAGACTTTGGCCGAGGCCGGCGTCATCTTCTGCTCGTTCTCCGACGCGGTCAAGGAGCACCCGGACCTTCTCGAGAAATACCTCGGCTCGGTGGTTCCCTACACCGACAACTTCTTCGCGGCCTTGAACGCGGCCGTCTTCTCCGACGGGTCCTTCTGCTACATCCCGAAGGGCGTGAAGTGCCCCATGGAGCTGTCGACCTACTTCCGCATCAACGCCAAGGACACCGGCCAATTCGAGCGGACCTTGATCGTGGCCGAGGACGGCGCGAGCGTCTCCTACCTCGAAGGCTGCACGGCCCCGATGCGCGACGAGAACCAGCTGCACGCGGCCGTCGTCGAGCTCGTCGCGGGCGCGGACGCCTCGATTAAGTACTCGACGATCCAGAACTGGTACCCGGGCGACAAGAACGGCAAGGGCGGCATCTACAACTTCGTGACCAAGCGCGGAAAGTGCGCGGGCGCGCGCTCCAAGATATCGTGGACTCAAGTCGAGACCGGCTCGGCGATCACCTGGAAGTACCCGTCGTGCATTCTGATCGGCGACGAATCGGTGGGGGAGTTCTACTCCGTGGCCCTGGCCAACCACTATCAGCAGGCCGACACGGGAACGAAGATGATTCACATCGGCAAAAACACCAAGTCGACGATCATCTCCAAGGGAATTTCGGCGGGCCACGGCCAGAACGCGTATCGCGGCCAGGTGAAGATCGCCAAGTCCGCCACCGGCGCGCGCAATTACTCGCAGTGTGACTCCCTGCTCCTCGGCGACAAGTGCGGCGCGCATACCTTTCCGTACATCGAGGTCGGCAATACGAGCGCCACGCTCGAGCACGAGGCCTCGACCTCGAAGATCGGCGAGGACCAGCTCTTTTACCTGCGTCAGCGCGGCCTCTCGACCGAGGACGCGGTCGGGATGATCGTCAACGGATTTTGCAAGCAGGTCTTCAATGAGCTTCCGCTCGAGTTCGCGGTGGAAGCGCACAAGCTCATGAACATTTCTCTGGAAGGGAGCGTAGGCTGACATGCTGAAAATCACGAATCTGCACGCGAAGGTCGGCGACAAGGCCATCCTCAAGGGCCTGAACCTCACGGTCAAGCCGGGCGAGGTCCACGCGATCATGGGGCCGAACGGCTCGGGCAAGAGCACTTTGTCGTACGTGCTCGCCGGGCGCCCGGGTTATACCATCACCGATGGCTCGGCCCAGTACGACGGCAAAGACCTGCTCGCGATGGATCCCGAGATTCGCGCGCGCGAAGGCGTGTTCCTCGCGTTCCAGTACCCCGTCGAGATTCCCGGCGTGTCCAACAAATACTTCTTGAAGGCCGCCTATAACTCCGTGCGCAAGCACCGCGGCGAGCCGGAGATGGACGCCGGCGCCTTCCTCAAGTTCATCAAGGAGAAGGCTAAGTCCGTGCAGATGGACCCCTCCTTCCTGAACCGCTCCGTCAACGAGGGCTTCTCCGGCGGCGAAAAGAAGCGCAACGAAGTGCTTCAGCTCGTCGTGCTCGAGCCCAAGCTCGCGATCCTCGACGAAACCGATTCTGGCCTCGACATCGACGCGCTCAAGATCGTGGCCGAGGGCGTCAACAAGATGCGCGACCCCAAGCGCGCGTTCGTCGTCGTGACCCACTATCAGCGCTTGCTCGACTACATCGTGCCCGACTTCGTCCACGTTCTCTCCGGCGGCCGCATCATCAAGTCCGGCGGCAAGGAACTGGCGCTCGAGCTCGAGAAGAAGGGATACGGCTGGATCGAGGAAAAGGCGGTCGCGTGATCAAGGAAGCCATCGCCGCTCAGAAGGAAGGCTGGCGCTTCACTCCCGCTGAAGCGCTGACCGGACCGCGCTTCGAGCCCGCGGGCATGCCCGCGTCCCAGCCGCCGCTCGGCGGACGCGTGCTGTGCCCCGTCGGTTTCCATCGCGCCGCGCTCGTCAACGGCCGCCTCGAGGCGAAGCACAGCCTGCTGAAGCTGCCCGCCGGCGTGAGCGTCGAGAGCCTCGCGGGCGCCGACGATCTCAAGGACCTGCTCGGCCGCGCCGCGCCCGCCGACCTTCCCCTGGCTGCGCTCGCCTCAGAGAAGGCCAAGGACGGCTTCGTCGTGCGCATCGGCCGCCACACGCGCGTCGACAAGCCCATTCACCTGATCCACCTCGCCGAGTCGTCCGCCAACCGCGCCGAGTCCGCGCACGCGCGCGTGCTTATTCTTTTAGAACCCGGCGCCTCCGCCGAAATCGTCGAGGAGTACGCGTCCTTCGGCGACGCCCCGTTCTGGACGAACGTCCGCGCCCAGGTCGTCCTCTCTGAGGGCGCCTCGCTCAAGCATTATCGCGTCGTGCGGCAGGGCGCCCAGGGCCGCCTGACCGTCTCGGTCGAAGCGGAGATCGGACGGCATGCGCGCTACGAGTCCCACGCGTTCAACCTCGGCGGTCTGTTCGCCCGCGAGGACGTGCGCGCGACGATGGCGGGCGAGGGCGCCGACGCCGCGTTCAACGGGCTCGCCTTGCTCTCCGGCACGGAGTTCGCCGACCATCACACGGTCGTGACGCACGCGACCGTGGGCGGCACCACGCGCCAGCTCTACAAGGCCGTGCTCGACGACAAGTCCCGCTTCGTCTTCGACGGCCTCATCCACGTGAAGCCCGGCGCGCAGAAGACCGACGCGCAGGTGTACAACAAGAATTTGCTGTTGTCCGAGGACGCCCGGGTCAACACCAACCCTGAATTCAAAATTCTCGCCGACGACGTCTCGTGTAAGCACGGCGGCGCGGTCGGGCAGATGTCGCAGGAGGCGCTGTTTTATCTACGGTCCCGCGGCGTGGGAGCTGACGACGCGCGCCGTTTGCTTGTGTACGCCTTTGGCTCGGAGATGATCGAGCGCGTGACCTTGGAGCCGCTGCGCGCGGCGTTGGGCGAAGCCCTGCACGGGCGCACCCCCGAGGCCGCGGAGGAAAAGGCATGAGCGCTTTGGACCCCAAGAAGTACCGCCCCGACTTCCCGATCCTCGGCCGCCTCGTGCGCGGCAAGCCGCTCGCCTACCTCGACAACGCGGCGACGACGCAGAAGCCGCGCCAGGTCATCAAGGCGCTGACTGACTTCTACGAGAATAACAACGCCAACGTGCACCGCGGCGTCCATACGCTCTCCGAAGAATCCACGAACATGGCCGAGCTGACCCGCACCAAGCTGGCCGCGTTCGTCGGCGCGCCGAGCGCGAAGACCTTGATCTTCACGCGCAACGCGACGGAGTCGCTCAATTTGATCGCGCACGCCTGGGCGCGCAAGTTCCTCAAGAAGGGCGACATCATCCTGTCGACCGAGATGGAGCATCACTCGAACATCGTGCCGTGGCAGATGCTCGCCGCCGAGCGCGGGATCAAGCTCGAGTTCGTGCCCGTCGAGCTCGACGGCACCTTGGATCTCGCGAAGGTCAAGGAAGCGCTGGCCCGCGGCCCGAAGCTGTTCACCTTCACCGCCCTGTCCAACGCGATCGGCACCGTCAACCCCGTGCTCGAGCTCATCAAGCTCGGCAAGGCCGCCGGCGCCGTCGTCTCCGTGGACGCCTGCCAATGGGCGCCCCATAAACCGATGGACCTCAAGTCCTGGGGCGCGGACTTCGTCTCATTCTCCGCTCACAAGATGCTCGGCCCCACGGGCGTGGGCGTGCTCTGGGGTCGCGAGGAGCTGCTCGAGGCGATGGACCCGTTCCTCGGCGGCGGCGACATGATCTCGCGCGTGACGCTCGAGAAGTCCACCTGGAACGAGCTACCCTATAAGTTCGAGGCGGGCACGCCCAACTTCGCCGACCAGGTCGCCTTCGGTCCGGCGCTCGACTATCTTTCGGCCGTCGGCCTCGACAACATTTCGCGCCACGAGAACGCGCTCGCCGACAAGACGCGCGCGATCCTCGAAGCCGAGGGAATGACGGTGTTGGGTCCTTCGGACCCCGCGAAGCGGTCCGGAGTCGTTTCGTTCAACGTTCCCGGCCTGCACCCGCACGATGTCGGCACGGCCTTCGACCTCGAAGGCGTCGCGGTGCGCGTCGGACATCACTGTTGCCAGCCGCTGATGCACCTGCTCCAGTGCGGAGGGACGGCCCGGGCCAGCTTCTACCTCTACAACGATCAAAGCGACGTGGACGCGTTCGGACGCGCGCTCAAGCGCACGCTCGAGTTCTTTAAGATCAAGCCGAAAGCGGGGGTTCACTGATGGAAGGCGACGCGGAGCTCCAAGACCTCTATCGCGAGGTGCTGCTCGATTATTTCCGGTCCACGACCCGCAAGGGCAAGGTGGATCCGGCGGACCTGCGCGCCCACGGCATCAATCCCGTCTGCGGCGACGAGCTCGAGATCACGGCCGAGCTGAAAGACGGCAAGGTTTCGAAGCTCCGCTACGCGGGCCACGGCTGCGTGATCTCCCAGGCGTCGGCGGCGATGATGGCCGAGGCGATCGAGGGCACCGACATCGCGAAGGCGAAGTCGCTGATCGCCTCGTTCAAGAAGCTGATGCTCGAGAACGGCGACGCGGCGTCTTTGCCGCCGGAGCTCGAACAGCTCGCGTCACTCGAGGGCGTGCGCAAATTTCCGTTGCGCGTGAAGTGCGCGACGCTCGGCTGGAACACCGTCATGCAGGGCTTCGAGGCGACAAAATCATGAGCAAGACCGCGGCCGTGGACAAAGCCACCTTCAAGATGGTCGGCGAGGCGCTTCAGCCCGTCTCCGATCCCGAGATCCACATCAGCATCGTGGACCTGGGCCTGGTGTACGGCGCCGAGTTCGGCGAGTCGGCGAAGGGACCGTCGGTCAAGGTTCGCATGAGCCTGACCTCGCCCGCCTGCCCGTACGGACCGATGCTCCTCGCCTCGGTGCACACCGCGCTCACCAAGCTTCCCGGGATCAAGGATGTGGACGTGGACCTGACCTTCGTTCCCGGTTGGGACCCGCGCACGATGGCGACCGAGGACGCGAAGGAACAGCTGGGCCTGTACTGAGGATTCCATGAGAATCACGAGCTCGATCGAATACGCGACGCGGCTGATGGTGGCCCTGGCCTCCGAGCACGGCAAGGCGCCGGTGCCCGCCGAGCGCCTAGCCGAGTCCGACAACGTGCCCGCCGATTTCGTAAGCCAGATTCTCGTCAAGCTGCGCCGCGCGGAGCTGGTCACCAGCCATCGCGGCAGTTCCGGCGGCTACGCCCTTTCGCGCCCGCCGGCGGAAATCTCGATCGCGCAGATCGTGCGCGCCGTCGACGGCGCGGTCTTCGAGGACGTGTGCGAGCGCTTCGACACCGGCACCAAGGACTGCCGCCACCAAGGGCATTGCTCGATTTCTCCCGTCTGGACCAAGCTCGGCGACCTCGTCACGGGCTACTTCGAGAGCGTGACCTTGGCCTCGATCCTCGAGCAGAAGGCGGGGGCGTG
>JAYTIP010000274.1:0-9508 GCA_043731745.1 Elusimicrobiota bacterium
ATGGCCGTCGACCTGCTGCCTGGCGCGAAGGAGCCCTACAAGGGCTTCACGCCGCGCCAGCTCGTGTTCCTCGGCTTCTCGCAGATCTGGTGCCAGAACCGCACCGAGCAGGTGGCCCGCATGCTCGCTCAGGTGGATCCCCACTCGTCCGCGCGCGAGCGCGTGATCGGGCCGCTGTCGAACTCGGCCGAGTTCGCGAAGGCCTTCTCGTGCAAGCCCGGCGACAAGATGGTCCCGGCGAAAGCCTGCCGCGTCTGGTAAGGGCGGGCTAGAAGTTCCAGCCGCCGCCGAGGGCCCAGACCGTCGAGGTTTCCCCTCCGCGGGTATGCCTGGAGAACAGGCCGAGCCGCAATTCCGCTGGTCCTCCGCGCGGACGCCAGGCGGCTTCGCCGCCGGCGAGGGTCTCGAGGCCGTTGGACAGCATGTTGAGGCGGGTGAAGCCGGCGCCGGCCGTGAAGTTCCCGGCCTTCTGCTCGAACCGGGCCCCGATGTGGTTGTTGGGCCAGCCGCGGACGGCGATCGGCGCGCCGCCGTAATCCACGTTCCATAGATACCATTTAGGGTCGGTGGGCAGAACCGGACGGCTGTAGCGGTCGCCGCCGCCGGAGAGCGTGAGCTTCGAGCGGCTCTTCCAAGCCAGAGCGAAGTCGAACTGCCAGGTATTCTGCACGACGGAGAAGTCCGACGCGGTCCTGGTGGGAGGTGTCTGGCGGTGGTTGGTCGTCGTGAAGCGCGCGCGCATCGTGGACACCCAGGTCCGGTCGAGGCCGGTGAAGGCGGCGGCGGTCGTCGTGTCTTCGGCGACGGTCGCGGCGTCATCGGCCTCCGAGGGCCCGAGCGAAAGCCCGTACCAGGTCAGCAGGGCCTCGCCGCCCGCCACATGGTAGCTCGCCCGCTGGGCGTTGGGCGGCGCGGTGCCCACGCGTCCGCCGATCGTCACATGGGGAAGCCGGCGGGAGATGCCGGCGGACACCTCAGCCTCGGTGCCCGAAAACGAGTTGTTTTTGCGGAACGACTTGATGCGCGTCGAAGCGCCCCAGCGCCCCCCGGGCGTGACCGCTCCGGCGTTGAAGTCCTGGCCCAGGTAGCCCCCGGAGCCGGGGTAAACGGACTCCGACACCGCCCAACGCGCGGCGCGCGCGGGCGCGGCGGCGACGAGTAAGGCGAGGACGATCGGTCTCATAAGGGCAGCTTCCATCCGTATTTTTGCGACGCGCGCTGGGCGGCCTTGAGCAGGTCGACGCCGATACCGACGACGTAGTTGTTGTAAAGCTCGGCGTCATCGATCGCCATGTTCAAGCCGATGAACCAGGGCGAGAAGGAGAACCCGGCGGTGCGGTGGTAGCGCGAGTAGCCGCCCTGGATGTTGGCGTCCTCGAGGTAGCCGCCGCCCCAGACCTTGAAGGTCAGATCGTCCTTGTCGTAGGCGATGTACTCAAGACCCCAGCCGCCCTCGAGAGTGGTCTTTCGCCCGGATTCCACGACTGACCCGGGCGAGTTGGGAAAGAGGCCGGAACCCACGATGAAGGTGTTTTTCATTCCGGTGACCATGCGCCCCTGGAGAAAGACGTTGAAGTCGTCTCGCGGTGCCAGCCTCAGGCCCAAAGTCAGTCGGTCGGGCGTCTTGATGTCGCGAAACGGCGCGAGCTGGTTCGGGAGCCCTCGGTTGGCCGTTGCGTCGAAGCCGATGGCATAGCCGGATTTGTAAACGAGGCCGGCTCGAAACCAGTGGCGCGGTTGCCAGAGCAGGCCGATATTCGCGGACACCGCGGTGCCGCTTAGCTCCCGGTTCAGGGCGGCCGTGCTGGGCGCGACGACGGGGATGAATTCGTAGCGCTCGTTGGCGCGGGTGTAGTCGAGGCTGACCCCGACGCCCGCTTGGCCGTCGAAAAAAGAGCGCGCGGCCGCGATCGTGTAGGTCGCCGCCGAGTTGTTGATGCGATTGATGTCCGTGTTCACGACCGTGGTCGTCACGCCTTTGCGCCGGATGCGGGAGGTGCCGTTGAACTCGTCGTCGAAAGAGAACGGCGTCTGAGCGCCGAAGCCGAAGCCCCAGCGCTCTCCGACCCAACGCACGCCGTAATAGGAGTACTTGATCGGGACGTTGAGCGAGCGGGATTTGGGGTCGTCGAGGTCGACGACGAAGTTGTCGACCGTGTTGCCGTCGGAGCCGAAGTCGATGCCGCGGCCGACCATGCCGCACAAGCCGGCGGGATTGACGAAGACGGCCTCGTAGCCGTCGGGGTCCGCGGACACCGCGCCGCCGAGTGCGACGGTGCGGGCTGAGCCGGTCACGGGCTTGGGGAAGGCGTCGTAGACGGGCTCGGCCATAGCCGGAGCGCAGACGAAGAGCGCGGCCGCCGCCGCGAAAACTTTCACGCGGCCATCATACGAAATGAAAGGCTAGGGTGTCAGCGCGCGCAACAGGCGTCCGCGAACGGAGAGTCCGATGCGCCGCACTTCCTCACGGCGTCCCTCAAGGGCGTCGGCCGCCCAGCCGATGTGGCGGGCCGCCAACACGAGGTCTCCTCGCGTCAACGAGAGCGACGCGGCGTCGAGGTTCAGCGCGGCGGAGCGCTTGGCGTCGACTCGTCCCCGCTTGGCCCACGAGTCGGCGGAGGCCGCGAGGCGGGCCGCGAGCAGGAGATCGGCGGGGGTGGGACGCGGTGAGGCGATCAGGTCGGCGGCCCGGCGCAGGTTCGTCTCAGCGGCCAGGATCTCAAGGTAATCTTCGCGCCCGGACTCGAGCGTGTGAACCAAAGAGCGCAGCGACGCGCTCATGTCCGAGTAGGCGATCGGGGTGCGCGTCTTGACCGAGGGGTGGCGGATCAGCGAGCGCGCGGCTAAAATCGCGTCGGACTCGGGCGCGAGCGCCAGAGTCTCAAGCGCGGCCGCGGCCTCGGCGTCTGCGGCGTCCATCGTGCCGCGCAGGACGGCGGCGGCGTCGCGCAAAGACGCGGCCGCCTTATCCGACCGGCCGTTGCGCGCGTCGCGCGCGGCGTCCTGAAGCTCGGTCGCGAAATTGCGCCAGCGGTTCCAGTATAAGTAAGGGCGCCCGTCTCCGAACGCGTCGTCGCCGAGGGCGCGCGCCTGCAGGTACGCTGACTCGGTCTGCGCTGCGGCCGCGCTGTTGTGCGCGCCGACGAGGCTCCACAGCGCGGCGTTGCGCTTGAGCGCCTTAGGGCCGACGGGGGACTTCGTGCCGAGCAATTCGTGGGCGGCCTTGAGCTGGTAGACGCCGAGCTCTCCGGAAACGGCGGCCAAGCGGCGCGACGCGTCCTCGCGCGCGAAGGCGGGAGTCTTCTCGAGCGCCTTCTCGGCCTTCCCGCGCGCGGCGCGCAGCTCCTTGAGTTTGGCGCGCAGCTCGTCGCCGCTTTCCGCGACGCCGAGACCCGAGGCGACGCCGTCGAAGTCGCCGAGGAACGCGCGCTTGAGGTCCGTCAGGTCCTTCTCCTTCTCGCCGGCCTTCACGCGCGAATGGATCGCGGCGAGCCCCGCATACAAGCGGTCGGCGTCGTCGCGCAGGACGCTCGCGGTTCTCGCGGGGATGGCGGCCGGGACGGGCGCGGAAGGCTTCTCGGCCGTCGCGGCGGGCGACAGCGACGGCGTCAGCGGCAGAGAGAGGGGGGCGCTGAACAGCGGCGCGGAGAGGTCTGCGGCGGGGCGAAGGACGATCGTCGGCGCGGCGGTGACGCTCAGACCCGGGATCACGCGGATTTGGGCGGCCGCAGGGAGTACGAGGAACAGCGAGAGCAAAGAGCGGAGCGTCTTCATACCCCATTTTACCACCGGCCGGCGACGCCGCTCTGGGCCCTGCGGCCCTCCCGGCGAGGGGTCTTCTGGCGAAGCCTTAACGGGCGAGGCGCGCGGCGGGAATGGAGAGCACGCTGAGCAAAGCCACCGTCAGCGCTCGCCCCGACCAGGCCTCAAGGCCGGGCATCCAGATCGCGGCGGTGAGCGCGCCCGACACCGCATAGCCCATGAAGTAATCCACGGGCAGTCCCGCGATCTTCTTGCGGAACCATTTCACCTCGCGCGTGCGCAGGGCGTCGAAGCCCCAGTGCGGATTCCACACGAACCACTGCAGGTCCCAGGCCGCGGTGATCAGAAGATAAGAGGTCAGGCACTTGGCGAGAAGGGGGCGGGAAAACCCAGCGAAAACGAGCGGCAGATGGAACATGCCGATCAGGAAAAAGGTCAGCCATAGGTGATATCCCGTCAGCTCCTTGCCGTTGGTGAGGTTCAGCCACCACGACGGCCCCCAGCGCCAGGTGGGCAGGTTCACGGCCCAGCCGTGCGCGCCCTCGATGTGGATCTCGACGCGCGCCAGGATGTGGCAAAGGGCGAACAGGTAAAGCCCTTCGCGGATCCCGACGGCGAGCTCAGCGCTCACGCAGCACCCAGCAGCCGGCGGGCACGAACAGCGCGCCGAAGATCACATACAACCGCCAGTAGGTCTTGTGCAGCTCGGTCCACAGCCCCGGCGCCGCGCCGTGCGTCGTCATCCACCAGGCCGTGACGCCGAGCGTCAAGGTGAACGCGGTCGAGGTGAGCATCAGGCCGAGCACCT
The DNA here is from genome assembly GCA_043731745.1 of Elusimicrobiota bacterium. Classification (GTDB taxonomy): domain Bacteria; phylum Elusimicrobiota; class Elusimicrobia; order UBA1565; family UBA9628; genus GWA2-66-18. The sequence goes on from JAYTIP010000274.1 coordinate 4,571, forward strand.
TGCGGCCGTCGATCTTCCAGTCCGTGAGCGTGGCCACGAGCGTCGTGCCGAGCAGCGGCCCGTAAGTGAACGCCACCATGCGGAAAGCGAGCCACAGCAGGTTGTCGAGGTTGCGCATGAGCAGCGCGAAGATGATGAACAGCACGCCGAAGCCCACGAAGAACTTCTTCGACGCCTTCACGATATCCGCCTCGCTCTTGCCCTGCCCCCAGTAAGGGCGATAGAAGTCCACGGTGAAAGCCGTGGCCAAAGACGCCAGCGCCGAGTCCGAGCTTCCCATGGCGGCCGAGGCGACCGCGGCCAACAGCAATCCGCGCAGGCCGTGGGGCATGGTCGTCAGGATGAACCGCGGGAAGACATGGTCGTTGTCGGTCATGCCCGAGATCAGCTCGGGATGGACCTTCGCGTAAGCGTACAGCCCGGCGCCGATGAACAAGAAGAGGGCGGTGATCGGAATCGAAGCGAGGCCGGATATTAAAAGACTCCAGCGCGCCTTCTTCTCGTCGTTGCACGCGAGGAGTCTCTGAACCATGTCCTGGTCCGTGCCGTACGCCGCGGTCGAGTTGAAGAATCCCCAGATGGATAGAAGGGCCAGCAAGCCGAGGTTGTCCGCCTTGAACAGCTCCATAAAATTGAATTTGTCGTAAACCGTTCCGTCCGGCTTGATCGCGTGGCGTCCGTCGGCGATGATCTGGGCGAAGCCTCCGGGCACATGGGTCGCGATGTAGACCAGCGCGATCACGCCGCCGCCGATCAGAAGCGAGAACTGCATCAGGTCGGTCCAGGCGATGGCGCGTCCGCCGCCGGCCGTCGTGTAGGCGAGAATCGCGCCCACGGTCACGACCACGCACCAGGAGAAGGGCAAAGCCCCGCCGCTGACGACTTCGAGCACCTTCGCGATCGCCACGATGCGCACGGTCGAGGCCATGGTCCGGGTTAAAATGAAATACGCCGAGCAGGCGGAGCGCACGGTTCGTCCCATCTTGCGCTCGATGGCCTCGTAGATCGAGGTGACGCGGTGCTTCTGATAAAAGGGCAGCAGCACCGAGGCGACGAAGATGGTCGCGGCGATGTCGCCCAGGTTGCTGAACAGGTACCGGAAATCGGCCCCGTAGCCCTCGGCGGGCGTGCCGACGAAGGTCAACGCCGAGATGCAGGTGGCGAGGAAGCTCGTGGTGGTGACCATCCACGGAATCGAGCGCCCGGCCAGGAAGTACTCGTCGGTGGTCTTCGCCTGCTTGTGGGCGGCCCACCAGCCGATGCTGCCGAGCGCCACGCAGTACGCGAGAAGCACGGCGCCGTCGAGGGCTCCGATCGAGGTCATTTCTTCTTCTCCTTGATGCGTTTGCGCTCGGCCTTGTTGGCCGTCTTCCACTGCTGCTTCTCGCTGGGCTGCGGCGCGGGATCTTTGCGGCGGGCGTCGGCGCCCGCCTCGCGCTTGAGCTTGCGCCAGGCGTCGACGCGCTCCTGCTTGACCGTGCCCGCCGACACGGCGGCCTTCACCGCGCAGCCGGGCTCGGCGCCGTGCGCGCAGTCCTTGAAGCGGCAACCCGGGGCGAGCGACTCGATTTCGTCGAAGGTCTTCGCGAGGCCCTGGTCGGCCTCCCAGAACTGCATCTCGCGCATGCCGGGCGTGTCGAGCAAAATCCCGCCGCCGGGGAGCACGAAGAGCTGGCGGTGCGTGGTCGTGTGACGGCCGCGCTGGTCTTTGAAACGCGTTTCCGCCGTTTTGATATCCTCATTTCCCGCGAGGCGATTGACCAAGGTGGATTTGCCCACGCCGGAAGAACCGACGAGCCCGACGGTGCGTCCGGGCTTGATCCAGGCGTTGAGCGCGTCGAGGCCCGCGCCGGTCTTGGCGCTGATCGCGATCACCTTCGCGTCGCCCGCGACGGCCTTCGCCTCGGCGAGCATCGGACCTGCGTCGGGACAGGCGTCGGCCTTGTTGAGCACGAGCACCGGCTCGGCGCCGCTCTCGCGGCTCACGGTCAAAAAGCGCTCCAGGCGCCGCGCGCTGAACTCGGCGTTGAGCGCGGTCATGACGAGCACCGCGTCGAGGTTCGCCGCGATCACCTGCTCCATCATCACATCGCCGGCCGCTTTGCGCGAGAGCTTGGTGCGGCGGGGGAGAATGCGGCGGATCAGGGCGACCCGCTCGTTCTTGGGAAATTCCAGCGAGGCCCAATCGCCCACGGCGGGCAGGTCGGCGCGGCCCTCCGCCTTGTGGCGCATGTTCCCGGTCGTGCGGGCGGATTTGACGCCTTCGAGCGTCATGACCTGGAAGAGGCCGCGCTGTTCCTCAATAAGACGGGCGGGGAAGAAGCCTTTCCCGGCGTCTTCGCCGAAGGCTTCGGCCCACTTAGAGTCCCAACCCCAGTCCTCGAGGATTCCCACTGGGAAAGATTCTAGCCTAATCGCGACGGGTGGGGTCACTACTGATAATCACTGTTTCCTGGACACAGTTAACTTGTGATTAGGCTGGTCGGCTCAATTCGGAGCTGAAATCAAGCATCTACGAATTGTATAGGCAAAATCGTAGTGTTGCCTATCGCTTCTTCTTGCCGCTTCGTCCAGCCGCAGTTATACGGCTCAACGCCACCGGCGTGATGCCTAGGTAATTGGCGATCAGCTTCTGCGGCAGCTTGGCCGCCAAGGCGGCCTTGTCGCGCAGAAACGCGTGATAGCGCTCGGTCGCCGAGTTGAGCAGCAACTCCTGCTCGCGATGCTCGCGTTGCCGGTAATGATCCTCGGCGATGACCCGCCCCAACTCCTGCCAGCACGAGTGCTCCTTATATAACGCCGTCACCCGCTCATAGCGCACGGACACGACCTCGCTGTCCTCGAGCGCTTCGATCGTGGTGCGCGAGGGGCGCTTGTCGAGCAGTTCGGCGTAAGCCGCGAGCATCTCACCGGGGCCGCGGAACGCCTTCGTCGCCTCGCGGCCTTCGGCGTCCGTGTAGTAAAAACGAAAGAGGCCGGTCACCACGATCGCCGCGTCGACGGATGGCTGGCCGGGCTCGATGAAACGGTCGCCTTTTTTGAAACGGCGGACGGAGAGGTAACCTTCGAGGCGCCGCCACTGCTCGGGAGGAATGGCGGCGAGACGAGCGACGGCCTGATAAATATCGGGGTACTTGATAAACATAGGTTAAGGACGCGAAATCGTTTTGCCGTTACTATTAAGACATGGACATGAATGTATACGCCGTCGCCACGCCCGCAGTGCTCGTCGTCGTAGGCCTCGAAGCCGCTTATTGTTTATACCAGAAAAACGGCTACTACCGCTTCGACGACGCCATGGCCAACTTCGCCACCGCGATCGGTCACCAGATCACGAATGTCGCCGTCGCCGCGGGCGTGTTCGCGCTGTTCACCGCGATCCACGCGCGCTGGCCGGTCGCGGAGTGGGGCGGCACGCCGCTTTCGTTCGCGGCGCTGTACCTATCGCTTGATTTTCTCTTTTACTGGTTCCACCGCGCGGGTCACGGGATCAACATCCTCTGGGCCGCCCACGCGCCGCATCACTCGAGCGAGGAGCTGAACTACACCGTCGGTCTGCGCGCGAGCCTGACCCAGCGCGCGGCGTCGTTCTTGTTCTACTGGCCCCTCGCGTTCGTGGCGAAGCCCGATGTCGTGCTGCCGCTGGCCGGCCTGCATCTGCTGTTCCAGTTGATCCCGCCCACGCGCGTGATCACGCGCCTGCCGAAGTGGATCGAGTCGTGGCTCAACACGCCGACGCATCACCGCGTGCACCACGGCATGAACCCGAAGTATCTCGATAAGAACTTCGGCGGGACCTTCATCGTCTGGGACAAGATGTTCGGTACTTACGCCGCGGAGACCGAGCCCGTGGTTTACGGCATTCTGCGTCCCGTCGGGACTTTCTCGCCGATCGCGATCAACCTTCAGTACTGGAAGCTTTTGTGGAAGGACGCCGTGGCCGCGCCGCGCTACACGGACAAGGTGAAGCTTTGGTTCATGCCCAACGGCTGGCGGCCGGACGGAATCCCTCCGCGCCCGCCCCTCATTTCGGTGTTCGGGCGAGAGAAGCTGACGGCCGATTTATCCATGAAGGACATGAAGCGCATGGCGCTTCAGCTGCCGTTCCTGCTCCTGGCGATGTGGATGATCACGCGCCACGCGTCGCCGCTGAGCGACTGGGGCAAGGCCGCGCTCGGTGCGGCGGTGTGGGCCGTCTTGATCGGCTGGGGAGCGACCCTCGATGCGGCCCGTCGTGGATCTCCCCGGCCGGTTCAGGGTAAGAGAACGATCTTGCCGCGCGCGCCCGAAGCCATCACCGCGGCGTGAGCCTTCGCGGCGTCCGCTAGGGGGAACTTCAGCCCGATCACGGGCTTGAGCGCGCCCGAGGCGAAGCCCTTGCCGAGGTCGGCGTGGACGGCGGCGCGTTCTGGATCGCTCATGTTGAACAGGCTCATGCCGCGCACCGTGAGATCTTTCGTCATGGTCATGCGCGGATCGAGGTTGAGCGCGCCGCGGCTGCCGATAATGACGATGCGTCCGCGGAACGCAGCGATCCTTAAATCTTCGGCCAAATTCTGGTTGGCGAGCATCTCGACGATCAGGTTGGGCGAGATTCCCTCGAGGTAGCCGGGTGCACGGTGATCAAGCGCGTGCTCGACGCCGAGCGACTTCAAAAACGCGACGCCTTCCGGCCCTCCCGCCGTGCCGATGACCTTCAGACCGGCGGCCAAAGCGATCTGCACGGCCGCCACGCCTACGCCGCCGCTGGCGCCGTGGATGAGGACGGTCTCGCCCTTTTTGGCCTCGCCGCTGTGGAATAAGGCGCGGTGCGCGGTGGCGAAAGGAACGCCGATCGCCGCGCCCTGCTCGAACGATAAAGCGGCGGGAAGGGAAAACACGCGTCCGGCGTCGGCGACGGCCTTTTCCGCGTAGACGCCCGCGGCGTTGAGATAGACG
>JAYTIP010000275.1:0-6503 GCA_043731745.1 Elusimicrobiota bacterium
GCCCGTAGGGTCCGCGCAACCAGCCTTCGGCGCCGGCCCGGTCCGCCGCGGTGGTGAGGACGTGCGCCAGAGCGGCGCCAAAGAAGCCCGCCGCCCCCCCTCCCACGATCGCGAAAAACGGAGTCACTCTAGTAGAGGTTCGAGGAGCGGCTTTGGCCCGTGTAGTCGACGAACACGGTCTTTTGCTCGGTGAAGAAGTGCATGCCGTCCTTCGCCATCTCGCGCTCGCCCACGCCCGAGCCCTTCACGCCGCCGAAGGGCACCTGCGCCTCGCCGCCGATCGTCGGGCTGTTGAGATGGACCATGCCGGCTTCCATGCCCTCGACGAACTTCATCGCCAAGGTCATGTCTTGCCCATAGAACGCGGAGGTGAGGCCGAAGGGGCTGTCGTTCGCTAGCTCAAGCGCCTGCTCGAAGGTCTTGGCGCGGGCCACGGAGAGCACCGGCCCGAAGATCTCTTCCTGCCACAGCCTCGCCTTGGGCTTGACGCCCTCGAAGACGGTCGGCTCGACGAAGAAGCCGTGCTTGAGGTCGCCGTCCTTCAGCTGGCGGCCGCCGAAAAGCAGCTTCCCCTCTTTCTTGCCGATCTCGATGTACTTCAGGTCGGTCTCGAGCTGGGCCGCGTCGATGGCCGGTCCCATCGTCACCGTCGGGTCCATGCCGTTGCCGACCTTGATCTTCTTGACCTCGGCCAAGAGCATGCCCATGAACTCGTCGTAAATCTTTTCCCCAAGAATAAGCCTCGAGGTCGCCGTACACCGTTGTCCCGTGGAACCGAAGGCGCCCTTCATGACGCCGCCCAAGGCGAGCTTGAGGTCGGCGTCGTTCCAGACGACGGCGGGGTTCTTGCCGCCCATCTCGCAGGTGACCTTGGCGCCGCGCTTGCCGCACAGCTGATGCACATGCTGACCGACCGCGTTCGAGCCCGTGAAGGACACGGCCTTAAGGCGCGGATCCTCGATCAAGGTGTCGCCGAAGGACTCAGGCTCGCCGAGCACGAGGTTGAGCACGCCGGGCGGAAGGCCGGCCTCCTCGAAAATCTTGCAGATCTCAACGGCCATCGCCGGTACAGTAGAGGCCGCCTTAAGCACCACGGCGTTACCCGCGACCAAGGCCGGCGCCGTCTTCCAGACCGGGATCGCCCAGGGAAAATTCCACGGCGTGATGATCGAGACGACGCCCAGGGGCTCGCGGATCGTGTAGAGAAAATTGCCGGGAAGCTCCGACGGCGCGCTGGCGCCCATGAAACGCATCCCCTCGCCGGCGTACCAGTCGATGAGGGTGATGCCCTTGGCCATCTCGCCTTTGGCTTCGGCCAGGATCTTGCCCTGCTCGCGAGTCATCAGCGCGGCCAACTCGTCGCTCCGGCGGCGGGCGATCTCGGCGGCCTTCATGAGCACTCGCCCGCGCTGGGGGGCCGGGGTCTTGGCCCAGCCCTTGGCGGCCTTCTCGGCGGCGTCGATGGCCTTGAGCGCGTCGGCCTTGCTCGCGTTCTTGAAGCGCGCCACCACATCGCGCGTGTCGGCCGGGTTAATGGATTCGGCCGTTCCGGCCGAACCTTCCACCCATTTGCCGCCGATGTACTGCTTTAAAACGGAGACGGCGGTGGAAGGCTTGGTCGCGGTGGGCATGACGCAATTATAACAATTCGTCGACGGGGCGGCTGTGCCGAAAAATGACGGCTTGCCGACGAATTGATGACCCTTTTAGCGGACGGAGCCTTTCGGCGAGCTGCGGTAGCTTTCGGTGTAGCCCGTCGTGACCTGACGGTCGTAATAGCGATAGGACTTTACCGCGCGCTTGGCTGCGGAATACTGCGCGCGCCGGGTCGCTTCTTCCTGCTCGATGCGCGTCTTCTCGATGGCGGCGTACTCGTCCTGCGTGATCCACTCGCCGCGGTATTCGACGAGACCCTTGGCTCTCATCGCGTCGTCGTGCTCGAGCCAAGCTCCGTTGATCTTCTCGTGGCCCAGGAATTGCCGAGCCTTCAGGTGCTCGGGGTCGATTCTCACGACGGTTTCCGCCTCGCCCTTCGCCAGGGAGTCCAGCCCGGCTTTGTCCGCCCACTTGACGAGTTCCCAATGTCCCTTGGCGTCGTCGCTCGCGAGCGCGGCCCGGCGCTTGAGGAACTCGGAGTCGTCGGTCTCGGACGGCTCGATCTTGAGCACCGTCTCTTTCTCAAGCCCCACCTCGCCCCCGTCGAGCCCGACCCACACCGCTCCATCGTGGCGACCGAGGTAGACGCCTTTGACTTGCTTGTTGCCCTTCAAGGTGACGGTCACTCCGGTGCCCTTTGCGATGCGAGGAGCTTTCCCCTCCTCCGCGGACGAGACGGTCGCATAGAGGCAAAGCGCGAAAACGATGGCGCCGAGGCGAGACATGACCTCAGTGTAACCCCGCGAATTAAGACTGTCAATCGCTGTTTTTTGACCTTGATAATCGCCGGGCGCGGGGCTAAACTGCGGTCATGGACAAGCGAATCCCCCTCGCCGCTTTGCTCGTGCTCTGCGCCCTCCCCGCCTCCGCCGAATTCTGCGGTTACGCCGACCGCAACGACATGGCCAAGTTCCGCGACCTCTCAGGGCCCTCCTGCCGCCGGAACAGTAATGCCTTGGTCTTCGAGAACTCCTCTCCGCCCTATTCCCGTCACCTGTCTAAAGACGGCTCGACCTTCGTCACCGATTCCTGGCCGGGATTCATGGGCGACGAGCAGAAATGCATGAACGCCGAAAAGGGCGCGCGCATCATCGGCGACAAGACCAAGGAGTCCTATCTTTTGGGCTTCGCCCCCATCGGCCTGCAGGTCTACCGCTACAAAGGCTCGTGCTCGTCGCTGAAGTCCCGCCTTATGCCCAAGCTCGACGAGCTTAACGCCTCAAACCCCAAGGGCGCCGAGAACATCGAAGAGGCCCTCAAGGCGGTCGGCGCCGAGTACGTCAGCGTGCGCGAACTCGCCTCGCGTCTCGTCGAGGTCGGCGAGGGCGGCTACAAGCCCCTCGATTAGCTAGCGCCGCTTCAGCGGGTCGTTGCTCGCTGCAGGAGCGGGCGGGTGCTCGTTGGGAAAGATCGGGCTCGCCAGAAACATCTCCGCCGCGCGGTGTCCCTGCGGATTATTCGCCGCGGCCTGCGCTTCCTCGATCGCCTCGGCTTTCATTCCTTGCAGCTTCGCCCACTGCGATAGCCTCCAGTGGCCCGCGGAATCCTCGTCGGTGAGAGCCGACTTGCGGCTCAGGTACTCTACCCTCAATCCGCTCACGCGCCGGATTTTCACGATGAATTTGGGATCGATCGTCATCTCGCCGCCGGCGATGTCGAGGACGAGCTTGACGCCCGCCCGTCCTTTGAAGATTCCCGAGATCTCCTGCCCCTGCTTCATGGTCAGCAAGACGCCCTCGCCTTCGAGGAGCGCGCCAGGGTTCGCCGACGCGGCTAAGCTCTTCCCGGTCGGCGACGCCTCGATGGCTCGCTTGGCGGCCTTGTTGGGGGCTTTTCGAACCAGGTAGGGTCCGCGCTCGCCGTCGGGCTTCTGCGACTCGGCCCGGAGGCTGTCGAGGACGAGGCGGGCGCGCTTGTCGTCGGGGACTAAGGCGAGAACGCGCTCGGCCTCGGCTTGAGCGGCCGCGTTGAGGCCCTTCTTCTTGGCGCGCATAGCGAGCTCGTAATGCGCGTTGGCGTCGTCCTCGGGCAGAGCGTCCCGTTCCTTCAGAAAATCGGCGACGTCATTGTCCTCGCGGCGTAGGGCGCGGATCGTGTCGGCATCCACGCCCATTTCCCCCGTTTCGAGCGCGACCCAAACGGCCCCGTCCTTGCGCTCCTGAAAAACGCCACGGATTTCTTTGCCGTCGACGAGGACCACCGTCACCGGATCGCCGCGTTTGAGCTCGGGCTTCGCGGCCAGGACGGGCGCGCCGGCGAGCGCCAGCAGCAGGAGCGTCTTGATCAAGGCAGGAGCGGTCCGGCTGCGGCTCCGGCCAGCACCGGAGTCTGTACACGGTTCTGCCGGCGCGCCTCGTCCTGAACGCGCGGCAACAGGTAGCCGAACAACGACTTCGCGCTGGCCTTCGGATCGGCCTCGAGTCCCTTGAGCAGGTAGTAGGTGAACATGCCGTGTCCCTGCTCGTCGAGCGAGCCGGTGATCTCGTCGCCCGAGGCGGCCGCGAGCACGGTGATGTTCCCGCCGATCGGCGCCGTGTCCGCGATCTTGGCGACGAGGGGCCTTGCTCCCTTGGCCAGGACCGAGCGTCCCCCCGCCCCGGAGAAGCAGGCGTCGAGCGCCACGATCACGCGCTTGGCCTTCGTCTTCGCCAGGTCGGAGTAGAGCTTGGTCAGCGGTAGGGCCGTGGACTTCAGAAACTTGGGATCTCCGTCCCACGGCACGAGGTAGGCGTCGCCGGTCTTGATATCGGGCGCGCCGTGGCCGGAGTAATACACGAACAAGGTCGAGTCCGCCTTCACATTGAGCGGCAGCCACTCCTCGAGATAACTGCGCAGCTTGCTGCCGGTCGCCTGCGAGCCCTCGAGGCTGATGATGTTGCGCGGCGGAAAGCCCAGCGCTTCGAGGTGCTTGCGCACCGTTTTGGCGTCGCGAATCCCGAAGTCGGCCTTTGGAACGCTCTGATACTCTTCGATGCCGACCACCAGCGCGAAGTCGTGCGGACGCTCGGCGCCGCGACGAGACGGAGAATCCACATCGGATGCCGCGTCCTTCTTCTCGGGAGAGGGAGTCGCGGAGGCAAGCATGCGCGCGTAGGCGCCGTCGTCGAGATTCCCGGGGGGCAGCTGGGGCACGGGCGAAGACTTCAGCCCGCTTTGCCGGGCGTAGGCGGCCTCGATCATATCGACGAAGGCTTGCGGTGCGTACGGGCCGCGGATCAAGTCCAACGAGTAAGGATCGACCTTGGCTCCGAGCTCGAGGAGCAGCTTGGCAATCCGGGGCCGACCGTCCGTGCGCTGAAGGACGCGGAACAGAGGCGTGTATGGTCCGCTGGCTCCGACTTCGTATCCGCGGTTGATGTCGGCGCCGCGCTTGACGAGTTCGCGGATCACATCTTCGTTTCCGAACTTCGCCGCGTATTCGAGGGCCGACGTGTTGATCGCGACCTTCGAGTTCGGGCTCTCTCCGGCCAGGATCGCGGACTCGATTCGGCGGGGATCATTCGCGTCGATCGCCGCGGCTAAGCGGCTCGATGAGGCGCACCCGGTCAGAAGCGGGAGCCCGGCGAGCATCGAGAGGACGGCGATTGTTGTGGAGATTCGGCTCATGATTCTTGCTTCAGAATGAAGTGTCGGATCCCGAACCGGCCAAGGTCGGGGACTGCTCCCGGTTCTGGCGGCGCGCGTCGTCTTGAACTTTCGGTTTTAGATAGTCGAACAGAGCGCGCGGCGTTTTCGCGCCCGAGGCGAGTCCTTTTAAATAGTAGTAAGTGAAGATTCCGTGCTCCTGATCGTCGAGCGTTCCGGTGATCTCGGATCCGGAGGCCGCGGCCAGGACGGTGAGATTGGCGGCGGAAGGCACGCTCTCATCGACTTTCGCGACGAGCGGTCGCGCACCCTTCGCGAGAACGGAACGACCGCCCGAACCGGAAAAGCAGGCGTCGAGCGCCACGAGCACGCGCTTGGCCTTGAGCTTCGCGAGCTCGGCGTAGAACTGCTTGAGGGGATAGGCGCTCGTCGTCAGGAACATCGGGTCAGCGTCCCACGGCACGAGGTAGGCGTCTCCGTTCGTCGGATCGGGAGCGCCGTGGCCCGAGTAGTACACGAAAACGGTGGACTGGGGCTTAACATTGCGCGGCAGCCACTGCTGAAGGTAGCTTCGAAGCTTGCTGCCCGTCGCCTGGGCGCCTTCGAGCGCGATGATGCTGCGCGCGGGCACGCCGAGGGCCTCGTAGTGCTTGCGCACGGTTTCGGCGTCGCGCACGCCGTAATCGGCTTTCGGCAAGTTCTGATAGTCTTCAATGCCGATGATGAGCGCGAAGTCGTTCGGGCGCTCGGCGCCGTGTCGTGTCGGCGAGTCCACGTCGGACGATAGGGTCAATTTCTCTTTGGGCGCGGAGGCGGCCAGAGCCGGAGCCGACGCGACGGCGGCGGACGCGCGCGCGGCGAACATGGGTGGCAGGGCGGGCAACTTCATGGCGGCGCGCAGGAGATCGATGACCGCGCGTTCCTCTTCCGGCGTCGGCTGTCGGCGGAGATGCGTTTTTGCGAGCTGCAGGGCGGTATCGCCGTTGAGGGTCTTTTGGCTCGGGTCGGCTCCGCGGTCCAGGAGAAGCTTGACCGTCACCGGATCGCCCGATGTCGCCGCGGACATCAGGGGCGTTAGCCCTCCGAATCGCTGGTTAACATCGGTTCCTTTATCCAGTTCGATGGCCACCGCGTCGCTCTGGCCGCGTAACGCCGCCGAATGCAATGCGGAAGAGCACGAGGTCAGCGTCAGCCCTAAGGTCAGCGCTGCCAGGATTCCGAGCTTCACGCGAGTACGCGCGGCGTCCGCTTGAGGAACTTGC
>JAYTIP010000276.1:0-6533 GCA_043731745.1 Elusimicrobiota bacterium
CCCGCGTGCCGCTCGCCGCCAACCTCATCACGCTCGTGCTCGCGACCGCGCTTCTCCTCCATGCGAGCCTCATGGCCGGCGCGGCCGTGTTCGTGATGCTGCCGGTGCTCGGCGTGATCAACGGCTGGTTCGGCCAGAAACGCGAGAAGCTCTACGCGACCTTCTCCCTGCGCCGCGCCGCGCTCGGCAAGCAGGGACAGGAGCCTCTCGAGCTGATCCAGTCGGTCAAGACCTTCGCCGCTGAAGACGCCGAGAACGCGAAGTATAAAGCGAAAGCTCAGGCTCTAGTGGATATCGGCGAGGAAGACGCTCGCGTCGGCGGCACCGCGCACATGCTCTCGAGCTCGCTGACCGACTTCTTCACCAAGCAGCTCATCTACTTGGTCGGCGCCTGGGCCGTCGCGGCGTCGATGGGCCTGACCATCGGCTCGATCGTCGTGATGACCTTCTACGCGGGCTTCATCAAGGCCGCCTTCGACGCGATCGCCAAGTACTGGCTCGAGTACAAGTCGGCCCGCGGCGAAACCGAGGTGGTGCGCGAGTGGCTCTCGGAAAAGCCCGCCGCCGTGGGCGACGAGGCCATCCCCGTGGGAGGGGGTGCGATCAAGTTCGAGAATGTCTCCTTCCGTTACGCCGAAGACGGCACCGGCTCGGGCCTCGACGGCGTCACGCTCGACATTAAAGCCGGCGAGACGGTCGCTTTTGTAGGCGAGTCCGGCTCCGGCAAGAGCACCACGCTCAAGCTCCTGCAGAACCTGTGGACGCCCACCTCCGGCCGCATCACGCTCGACGGCGTCGAGGTCGGCAAGGCCGATCCCGAGGTTCTGGCCGCCGAGATCGCCAAGGTCCCGCAGGAGACGCGCTTGTTCGACGACTCGCTGCGCTACAACCTGACCTACGGCAGCCCGTCCGCGACCGACGCGGACTTGTCCGCCGCGATCACCGCCGCGAAGGCGGACTTCGTCAACGACACGGCGGCCTTCCCGCAGGGCCTCGACACGCGCGTCGGAGAGGGCGGCGCGACCTTGTCCGGCGGCCAGCGCCAGCGAGTCGCCATCGTGCGCGCCTTGCTCAAGAAGCCCCGCGTGCTCCTGCTCGACGAGGCCACCTCGGCCCTCGACAAGAAAACCGAGCGCGAAATCCAGGAAACGCTCGACGGCCTGTCGCGCCACTCCGGCAAGGTGACCACCTTGGTCGTCGCCCACAACCTGACCACGATCGCGCGCGCCGACCGCATCGTGGTGATGGGCGCGGGCAAGGTCCTCGAGATCGGCTCCCACACCGAACTCCTCGCTCGCGGCGGCGCGTACGCCCGCCTGTGGCAGTCCCAGTCCGCCGCCCGTTAGTCTTCCTTTTCGCGATCGTCGTTTCTCAGAGGAGGGTTTTGCGCAGGTACCTGCGCAAAACCCTTGAGGGAGAAATCAAAGTAGCGGGAGGAAGTCCATCCGCCAAACGTATTCCAAACCAAAGCGCCAGCAGGGTTGTTGGCGGATAGAGGCGGCGAGAAGGGCGTCTTTCCACCTTAGTCGCTCCACCTTGCTGATCTGCTCCAAGTAGGCGCGCCAGAGACATTCCAGACGGTCGCCCTTCGTCCAAAATTCCAGCCGGCGTCGCGCCGTGGCTGCCGAACCAAATCGAGGGGGGAGCTTCTGCCAGGTTCCGCCAGTTCGCAGTCGCCAGAGGATGGCGCTCAGCGCGAGGCGATCGTCGTTGCGGGGCCGGCCGCCTTTGCGGCGTGCCCGTAAAAAGGGCGTCGTTTTCGGGGGCGGCAGTTGGCGGGCGATCCAGGGCCAGGCCCAGAGGGGCACGCCCAGCCATTCGTGCGGTTCGTTCATCCAGCTCACCTAGACATACGATCAAGGGGGCCGAAAAGTTCCATCGCCCCTGGCCAGGGGGGAGAGAATGTCCTAAACGTCTCGTAGTGGGTCCGTAGCTCAACGGATAGAGTACTTGGCTTCGAACCAAGTGATCCGGGTTCGATTCCTGGCGGGCCCACCAGTTTTTAGTGCCCAATTAGCCCCTGCGTTGAAATATTACCGTAACGCTTCCCTGATAACATCCTGGGGCATGCTCTTGCTCGCCGCCGCCCCGGCGTTTATCCCTATTACGGCCTCGGCCAAACCGGCCGTCGTCGTGAAATCCACGGCCGCCGTGCGCGCCGAGCTGGGGCGAGAGGCGGTGGCCCTGCTCTCCGGTGCCGGGTCCGACCCCGATCCCGAGGTGCGAGCCACCGTCGCGACGACCTGGGGCCTGCTCGGAAACCGCGCCGCCGTGCCCTTCCTGAAGAAAGCGCTTTCCGACGGCAATCCCGATGTGCGCATCGCCGCGGCCGCGAGCCTTTACAAGCTCGGCGAGGTGGACGGCCTGACCAATCTCATCGACGAGACGAAGACCTCGGGCGGCGCCCCGCCGACGACGCCCGCTCAGGAGCTGCGGCGCATGGCCCGCGACGCGGCCCGCGCGCGCGCCGTGCTCAAGCTCGGCGACATCGCGGGGGAAAACGCGCGCGCGGCGATCGATTCCGCGCACAAGGATCCCGAGGGCGAAGTGCGCGACGCGGCGGCCATCGCGCTCGCACGCCTGGGCGACGCCGGCACCTCCGCGCCCTTTCTGAGCGCCATCACCGATCCTGACGAGGCGGTGCGCGCCTCGGCCGCGCACTCCCTCGGCCTGATCGGCCGCGAGGGGCGCGATACCCTGGTCAAGCTCGCGGGCTCCGACCCGGCGGTGTCGGTGCGCGCCGAGGCCTGCGGCGCGCTCGGCGCCTTCAACGACCCCGCCTCCGCTGCCGCGCTTGCCGCCGCGCTCAAGGACAAGAGCGGCCGCGTGCGCCTCGCCGCCGCTCGCGCTCTCGCGCGCCGCGTCGAGCCCGACTCGACTGCGGCGCTCAAGGCGTTGCTCGAGAAGTCTCCGCAGGCCGAGCTCGCCTTGACGGTTGAGGCCGGCCTCGCCGAGCGCGGCGAGGACACCGACATCAATTTGGCCGATCTGACCTTGGGGCAGGGCGATCCCGAGCTCAAAACCTTGGCCGTTCGCGTGCTCGCCGCGACGCGCAAGAACGAGGCGCTCGAGTTGCTGGCCAAAGCCATGCACAGCGACTCCTCGCGCCGCATCCGTGCCGAGGCCGCCGCCGCGATCATCGTCCGTCTGCGCCGCGCCGAGGCCCCCAAGTGAACCGATCTTTGATCGCCGCCGTCCTGCTTCTCGCCGCGGCCCTGCCCGCGGCGGCCGTCAAGCCGACGACCCGCGCGAAGGAAGAGGCCCGACGCTTCGGCCTCGATAAGCTCGAGCGCCGCGACCGCCGTGCGCCGCGGCCCGACACGGTCAAGGAATTCTCGAATTTCAACCGCCGGCAGGGCGGTCATTGGCGCCTGCGCTTCGACCCGCGCACGGGCGCGCCTGAGGCCCTCATCGACGGCCGCTCCGAGCCCCGGTCCGGGCCCGCCGCGGATGTATCCCGCCGCTTCCTGCAGGAGCAGAAGGATTTTCTCGGCATGGACCCGGCGACCCTGCAAGTCGAAAAGGAGACCAAGGGCGAGGGCCACCGCCATGTGCTGTACCGTCAGACTTATCGCGGGATCCCCGTCGAGTTCGCCGGGGTGAAGGTCCACCTCGACGACGCCGGCTCGGTGATGGGCGTCAACTCGACCTACGAACCCGATCTGAGCCTCAGCGTCAATCCCACGGTGTCCGCTTCCGACGCCGTGCGCACCGCCGAGACGGATTCTCACGGCGTCGCCGACGGAGCCGCCACGCTCGTCGTGCTGCCCGTGGAGTCCACCGGCCGCGCACACCTGGCCTGGAAGGTCAAAATTCGGGCCTCGATGGCGGCATGGCGGTACTACGTCGACGCCCGCACCGGCCAGATTCTCTTTCGCTTCAACAACCTGCGCTTCCAGGTCTGCCTGACCTCCGGCGTCGTTCAGGGCTCGGTGTTCGACATCGATCCCACGAGCACTCCCGCCAAGAATCGCCCGATCGACAACCAGTGGGTTTACATCGCCGACGCCTCCACGCGCGCGCTGACCGGCGGGTCGTTGGTTTACGGCCACGGGTTCTTCTGCGGCGGCGCTACGGGGAGGGTCTTGATGTCCCTGCAGGGCCCCTACGTCAACGCCGCGAACTTCCGCGGCCCCAGCATGCACTACGACAACGGCAACAGCTACTGGGCGACTTTAGCCACGCCGGTCTCCTCGCCTCACCCGTACCCCAACAATACGACCGCGGTCGCGAACATCGATCTCACCGCCGCGGCGCCGCTGGCCGTCAAGTTCCTGCCCGTCTTCAACACCTTCAAGGTCGGCCAGTTCTCCGGGGCCGACACCTCCGATACGGCCGGCGGCGGCATCGCCGACGACGACCAGCTCAGCATCGTCGACGGCACGGGCATGGCGATCGCGAGCTACGTCGGCAACCGGGGCCCCTTCAACGGCGCCGCGGTCTCGGGCAAGAAGATGAGCCTGTCGCTCAAGTCCAACGAAAGCGGCCAGCAGGACGGCTACGACGTCTCGCTCTCGAGCTACCTGGCTTTCCCGAGCCCCTTCACCTTCGGCGCGCCGAACACCTCGAGCCACGTCTGGACCGCGGCCGACGCGCCCATCGGCCTTCGCGGCGAGCTCAATCTGTTTTATCACCTCAACCAGATGCACGATTACATGTTCGGCGACGTCAACCGCTCGAGCGCGGCGCCGGTTTCGCGCCCCGTCGTGGCCATGGCGCACGTGGGCCCGAACATGTCGAACGCGTTCTACAACCCCGACTACGACAACCTGATGTTCGGCGACGTCAACGCCGTCACGCCCGAAGACGAGTTCACCGACGACGCCACCGTCGTCCATCACGAGTACGTGCACTACCTCGTCGAGAAGATCTGGTCGATCCAGAACTTCGGACAGTCGGGAGCCATCTCCGAGGGCCTCGCGGATTATTTCTCCGGGACCTCGCTCAACGACTCCGCGATCGGCACCTATGTGCTCGGCGCGTTGGGCGGCTCGGGGGCGCTGCGCGAGCTCGACTGCACCAAGCCGGGCATCCCCTGCCGTATTCTGAGCAACGCTACCTGGGTCGGCGAAATCCACGACGACAGCATTTATCTCTCCCAAGCCCTGTGGGACATCCGCCGCGACCGCATCGCCGCGCTCGGCTTTAAACAAGGGCGCTCGTGCACCGACGGGCTCGTCTTCCAGTCCTTGCTGTTCTTTCCGGAGAGCTTCGGCGAGATGTTCGACGCCATGCGCCGCGTCGACGCCGAAGGCCGCGTGCCCGCCTGCGGCGGAGCGAGCACGGCCCAGGCGGCCATCAACACCGCCTTCGCCGCGCACGGACTCATCCTCGGTGCCGGCGATCTCTACGAGCGCAACGACAGCTTCGAGACCGCGACGGACATCAGCACGCGGGGCGCGATCTCGGCCACGCTCTTCCCGACGAGCGACACGGACTTCTACTCCTTCGGAGCCGGTCCCGGCCTCATCAAGATCACGATGTCATTGCCGGCCTCCGGCGGTTACTTCAAGGCCTATCAGCTCAAGCTGTTCGACCGTTCTCACCGCTTGGTCGCCTCCGCGGCTCCGCCCTACAACGGCGTCAGCACGCTCGACGGCATCTGCGATCCCACGGACTGCACCACGACCGCCAGCGGCGTCGAGATCGTCTACAACAACCCCGTGGGCGGCCTCTTGTACCTGCAGGTCGTCGGCGGCGACAGCGTGAACGGTTCGGCCAGCGGCGTGCAGTCGACGACGCCCTA
This sequence comes from Elusimicrobiota bacterium, assembly GCA_043731745.1. Lineage (GTDB taxonomy): Bacteria > Elusimicrobiota > Elusimicrobia > UBA1565 > UBA9628 > GWA2-66-18. The sequence continues at coordinate 5,747 of JAYTIP010000276.1, forward strand.
CGGGATCAGCTTCACCTACGCCCCGGCCCCGGCTCTTCAGGGCTCAATCGTCGGCGCGGTGTTCGACAACGATACCATCAGCTTCGACGTGAACGTCACGACCTTCGTGAGCAACCAGGACTGGCGCTTCTCCTCGGTACAGTTGCGCGATCACTCCTACAACATCCTGAGCAACACCCAGCTGCACATCCCCGCGGTCGTGGGGGACTTCCTGACCTTCTTGTCCTCGGCCAACGCGCTCGGACACATCACGGGCTCGGTTAAGCTGGCTCCGGGCTTCGCCGCGCGCTACCCGGCTTCCGGGACCGTCCACCTCGAAGTGTTCGGCTACAATGTCCACGGCAGCACTTCCTCGTTGGGTATGTCCAACGGGCTCAACTTGACCGCGTCGGCGACCGAGCTGACCGCCTATAACAACGTCTTCAATCCGGCGCACGGGCAGAAGACGACGATCAAGTACGCCACGCTGGAGGCGGGACGGGTGACGATCAAGCTTTATACGGTCACCGGAACCTACATCGCCACCTTGTTCGACGAGGACGCGCCCGCCGGCCGCGGCACGATGGACTGGGACGGACGCAACGTGACCGGCTCCGTCGTCGCCAGCGGCATCTACCTGCTGCGCATCGACGCGCCCGGCATCCACAAGACGCAGAAGATCGCCATCATTAAATGAGGAGAGCGGCCGCCGCCGTGCTGTCGTCCTTCCTGGTCGCGGGCTCCGCCCGCGCCGAGGGCCCCGGCACGACCGCGGTGCCGGTGCTGCAGATTCCGATGTCGGCGCGCG
>JAYTIP010000277.1:0-3270 GCA_043731745.1 Elusimicrobiota bacterium
CACAGAACGCAAAAGCGCGGCCGAAGCCCTTGGTGCGCCACAACGCGAGGAACAAGAACGCGGGATACGCGCCGAATGCGGAGCGGCAAAGCACACATAAGCCGCCCCAAACGCCGAGCGCGGCATGCCGCCAGGACAAGGGGTCGTCCAAAATCTTCAGCAACACGACGAAGAACGCGAGCGCCATGCCGATGAAAAAAGTCTCCGTCTGAAGCTGCGGCGTAAAAATGATCAAAGCCGGATCAAGAGCGACCCACAGCGCGGCCCAGCGTGCCGTCTTCTCGTCGGTCAGGCGCGCGCCGATACGGCGCAGGAGCGGCACGGACGCCGCGCCGAGCAAGGATTGCAGGACAAGTACGGGAAGCGGATGCGGGGAACCGAACAAGCCGAGCACCGCCGCGATGAAAGCCGTATACAGCGGGGGATGCGTGGCGTCGAAGGACGGCATCGGCGTCCAGCCGAGCCAAGACTGCGCCAGCGAATAATATTGATCCCGGCCGAATACGTCGCCCAACCCCTTAAACTGCCAGACCGCGAGAAAAACGAGGCGCAGCGCCAACGCGAAAGCGAAAACCGCCGCGTCGAAGCGGCGGGAGTCGAGGCGCGGCATCATACGGGCAGTATATCCTAACGGAATGCTGCCTTCCACTCGTCTTCCTTGAAGCCGAGTAGTCCGCGGTCCTGCAGCAGCACGAACGGCCGCTTGACGAGCTTTCCGTGCTTGGCGAGCAGGCCGAGCGCTTCGTCCTCGCTCAGCGTCTTGAGCTTCTCTCCCACGCCCATCTCCCGATACAGCACGCCGGAGGTGTTGAACAGCCGGCGGAGGTCGCCCACGAACTTCAGCATGGTCTTGAGCTCCACCTTTGATGGGGGCGTCTCAATGATGGGGACGGCCTCATAGGCGACCCCGCGCGCGTCGAGGAACTTCAGGGCCTTCCGGCAGGTGGAACAGCCTTCGTACTCGTAGACTCTCAAGCTCATGCTGCGGGCCTCACCGCCACGGCCTCGATCTCGACATCCGCGCCTTTGGGCAAGGCGCAGACCTGCACCGTCGAGCGCGCCGGAAACGGCGGCCGGAAGTGCTTGCCGTAGACTTCGTTCATCGCTCCAAACTGACCCAAGTCGGTCAGGAACACCGTGGTCTTAACCACATCGTTCATCGTGAGCCCCGCCCCGATCAGGACTTCGCGGATGTTATTCAGGCACTGCGCCGTGTGCTCGGCGACGCCGCCCGGCGCCATCGACCCGTCGGCGCGCAACGGCGTCTGACCGGACACAAAGACCATCTCTCCCGAAGCGATCCCTTGCGAGTACGGCCCGATCGCGCCGGGCGCATTCGTCGTAACGACGGAAGTCCGCTTCACGGTCCTATCTCAGCGCGGCGAGCAGCTTCTCGTTAGTCTTAAACTTGCTCATCAACTCGACCAGAGCCTTGATCGACTCGAGATCCCCGAGCCCGGCCAAGTGCCGACGCAGTTTATAGACGCCGTCGAGATACTCTTTCGTGAACAGTTTCTCCTCCTTGCGCGTGCCGCTGTCGCGGACCTTCAGCGCCGGGAAGATGCGCATCTCGGCCGCCTGGCGGTACAGCACGAGCTCCATGTTGCCGGTGCCTTTGAACTCTTGGAAGATGATGTCGTCCATCTTCGATCCCGTGTCGACCAGAATGGTCGCCAGGATCGTCAGCGACCCGCCGTCCTCGAGCTTGCGCGCCGCGCCGAAGAAGCGCCGCGGCATCTCCATCGCCCGCGAGTCGAGGCCGCCGGACATCGTGCGGTTTCCCGTCGCGAACTGGTTGTGCACGCGCGCGAGGCGCGTCAGCGAGTCGAGAAGGATGAAGACGTCCTCGCCCTGTGAGGCCTTCTCGATGGCGAGCTTCATCATGTCCTCGCCGAGCTTCTTGTGCTTGTCGTAGGACTGATCCGACGAGGACGCCCAGACCTCGGCAGGCACCGAGCACTTAAAATCGGTCACCTCCTCGGGGCGCTCGTCGATGAGCAGGCAGTACTGGAGGACCTTCGGGTCCGTCGCCGCGACCGCGTTTGAGATCTGCTTCAGAAACGTGGTCTTACCCGCCTTCGGTGGCGCGACGATGAGACCGCGCGTGCCTTTGCCGATCGGCGCAAGCAGGTCGAGCGCGCGCATCGACGGATCGGTCGAGCCCTTTTCCATCTGAAGCCATTGATAAGGGTCTACCGGCGTCTTCGAAGCAAACAGCTTCTCTGCCTCGCTTTTCTGCGGCGCCTGCGGGGCCATCGACGGACGCGGAGCGTTGTTGTTGCGGTTGTATTGGCCGTGCTGGCCGCCCTGCCGCTGCTGTTGGCTATGCTGGCCGTGCTGACCGCCGCCGCCACCTCCGCCGCCACCTCCGCCGCGATGACGCCGGCGACGACGCCGCCCGCCTCCCTGGCTATGACCCTGGTGGGGCGGACGATTGCCCTGACCGCCCGAGCCCATGCCTTGGCCCCCGGCGCCGCCTCCGGGAGGGGTCGACCCTGATTGTTCGCTTGATTCGCCGACATTCTCTTCATTCATCATCTTAGTTTCCTCTTGAAATTTGCGCGGCGTCGCGCATCTCAGCCGCGCCGGGGAAATCGCCGGGCCATCTCCGATCCAGCGCCTCGAGCGCCAGCGCCAGCCAGATCGCTGCCGCCGCGAGCGTCTCCTCCGCCTTGCGTCCCGGCAATATCCCTTGCGCAAAAACGTGGCCCCAAGGCAGTCCCTGCGCGTTGCCGCGCGAAAAATCCGGCGCAGAGCCCAGTGCCGTGGCCGCGGCCCAGACCGGCACGCCAAACGCTTCGGCGCGCTCCTTGAGGCGCGAATCGGACCATAGTCCCTCCCAGCGCGGCGCGTCGAGCTCCGTGAGTGCAACACGCGCCCGTAAGCCCGTTTCGGCGGCCGCGATCCAACGCATGGACGATGAGAATTCGGCGATGGCGCGCAACAGCGGCAACGCCTCGTTCGCGTGCCCGTCGCGGCAGAGCAGCGTCAGCGCATTGCCCGTCGAAACCGCGCGCGCCGCAAGCAGCATCAACGCCCGGTCCGCGGGGTCCTCGGCCTTCAGGCGCCTTCCGACGCGAGAAAAACCCGCGTCGACGCGCATTTTCGCCAGGCCCACGGTCTTGATCAATTCGTTCATGCGTCAAAAGGGTGCAGCCTCACGCGGCTCACCGCGGCGCCGAGCATCCGCCGGCCGAGGCGCGCAAAACGCTCGGGCGCGTCGGACGCGTAGAATTCCCGTCGCCCGCGCCCGCCTCGCGGCGCGCGCAA
>JAYTIP010000278.1:0-7527 GCA_043731745.1 Elusimicrobiota bacterium
GAGCATTTCGGTTCGACCTTGCTTAAAGAGGGGGAAGAAGCCGACCGGTTGAACGCGCTGCTCGCGTTGCTCGCCCTCTACGAGAAAGAACTGGGCCGCCTCGGCATCCTGCCGCCCTCGGCCCTGGTCAAGCACGCCGCCGAGGCGGCGCCGGCGTCCGAATGGCTGTCGGGCTTCGGAGAAATTCTCTATTACGGCTTCTACGACCTGACCGGGCTTCAGCTCGACTTTTTTGAGGCCGTCACGAGCGTGCGCCCCTCGAAGCTGTACTTCCCGTACCGCGAGGGCCACCCCGCGTTCCGCTTCGCCGACGAAATTTTCAAACAGAAGCTGTCCTCGCACACGCTTCAGGCCGTGAGCGGCGGCGCGGCGAGCGCGCTCGGGCCCGCGCTTGATTCGTTGTTCGACCCGTCGAAGCCGCCCGCCGCGGTCGCCGCGGGCACGGTGCTCATCGCCTCGGCGTCCGGCGCCCGCGACGAGGCTTGGGCCGCGGCCAAGGAAGTCCTCCGTCTGCTCAACGCGGGCTTGGCACCGTCGGACATCGCGATCATCGGACGCACGCTTGAGCCCTATCGCCCCGCTTTGGCCGAGGCTTTCGCGGCCGAGAAGCTCCCGCTCGACCTGTCGTGCGGCGAGCCCATCCTTCGTCATCCCATCGCCAAGGCGGCGCTCGACCTGCTCACCTTGCGCGAGCGCGACTTCCCGGCGCGCACGGTCGAGGATCTGTCGAGCTCCCCTTACTTCACCTCGGCCGAGCCCCGGCGCGCCAATCGTTGGCGCCGCCTCGTGTCGGCTCTAGGCATTCGCGCGGGCTGGCTGCAGTGGCGCGGCAAGCTTGAGCCGCGCATCGGCGCCGATGTCGAGCTGCGTCCGCACCGCGTGCGCGAGGGGCTTCCCGGCGAGCTGATCCTGGCCGAGGACGCGCGCGCGCTGTGGGAATTCGTGTCGGGCGCGCGCGAGACGCTCGGCGCGCCGCCGTCATCCTGGTCTTCTCGGGCCGACGAGGCGCGCGCCCTCCTCGCCGCCCACCTGGCCTTGCCCGACGACGCCACCGCCGCCGAGCGCGAGGCCTTCGGCGCCGTCGCGACGGCCCTTGAAGAGTTGTCGGCCTTTGATCGTCTGCGCTCCGAGTGCTCCTGGGACGCTTTCTTGGACGCCTTCGAGCGCAAGCTCTCCCGGGCCACGCGCGACGCGGGCGACGGGAAGCTCGGCGTGCGCGCGCTCGACGCCATGGACGCGCGCGGCCACCGCTTTCGCGCGGTGATCCTCGTCGGCCTCAAGGAAAAGCTGTTCCCGCGTCAGGTTCTCGAAGACCCGCTTCTGCGCGACGGCGCGCGCGCCGTGCTGCGCCATCCGGCCGGCTTCTGGATCGGCCGCAAGGCCGCGGGCCACGAGGAAGAGAGGCTTTTGTTCTACCTCGCGGCGGCCTCGGCCAAGGATAAGCTGGTCTTGATCTACCCGCGCTCCGACGAAGCCGGCAAGGCCTCCGTGCCGTCCACTTACCTGCGTGAGTTATGCCGAGCCGCGGGTTTACCCGCGCCCGGGGAAGGCGACGAGCGTCGCATACCGCGACAGCCTTTCGAGCGTCTTCGTTCGACGGACGCGTCCTTGCTGACTCCTCGCGAAGCCGACATGCTCGGCGTGTTCTCCGGTGGCTCACCCGCGTCCTTGTCCGACGAGCTGGCGCGAGCGTCGGAGCTCAACTCGCGCGGGGCTCCCGGCGAGCACGACGGCCTGACGCGCCCCATCGCCGCCGAGCTGGTCAAGCTCAAGAAATCCGGCCTTTCGCCGACGGCCCTCGATCTGTACGCGACCTGCCCGTTCCGCTTCTTCGCGGCGCGCGTGCTGGGTCTTAACGAGCGCGAGGAAGGCTCCGACCGCGGCGAGCTGACGCCGCAGGCGCGCGGTCTCGTCTATCACGCCGTGCTCGAAGCGTTCTATTCGTCTCTCGGAGAGGGCGAGTGGAGCGGCAAAAAGGATTGGGCTCCCGCGTTCGACGCCGCCTCCGCCCAGGTGTTCAAGCTCAACGACTGGCGCGCCTTGGGATTGTATCCGCTGTTGTGGGAGTCCGCGCGTTTGGGAATGCTCGCCCATTTGCGAGCCTTCGTCGCGTGGGACCTCGAGCGTCTGAGGACTTCGGGCCTGCGCCCGCGCTTGTACGAGACCAAGCTCGCGGGCTCGCCGCCCGAGGGCGCGCCCGGCGGCGTGCCGTGGAAGGGCGTGGCGGACCGCGTCGATGTCCTGGAATCCACCCATGAGTTCCATGTCGTGGACTACAAGACCAAGGAGAGCAAGCGCACGACGAAGCTGCCGGAGAAGGTGCGCGACGGCAAGATCCATCAGCTTCCCTTTTACGCCGAGCTCGCGGGCGCCTCCGTCGGTCCCGGTTGGAAGTTCGGCGGGGCGTCGCTTCTGTTTCTCGAGGTCGAAGAGGGGGAAGAGCGCTCGGGCGAGCTGACGGCCGAGGATTGGGGGCTCGCGCGGGAGTCGTTCATGAAGATCTTGAGCGAGCGCGTCGAGGCGATCGGCTCCGGGCGGTTCCCGATCCGGCCCGAGGACGGCGAGCGCGGGCATTGTTCGTGGTGCGAGTTTCCGACGGTGTGTCGCAAGGCGCACGCGCCGTCGCGGGCCCGGGGGTTAAGAGCGGGAGTTCCGGGAGAGTAGAAAAGATATCCCCATTACTTTCAGCGCTGAAAGTGATGTGGATGACTTTTCGAGGGCTTGACGCCATCTGGGCGCTCGCGTACACTCAGCTCATGGCCGAACGCGACTGCCCCAAGTGCCCCTTCTCCCCGATGGACGAGATCGACCTCGGAAAGATCATCGTCGACGAGTGCCCGCGCTGTAAAGGTCGCTGGTACGACTTCGACGAGCTGGCCCAGGTCGTGACCAATCCGGACGCCTTTACCGCGGCGATCGCCAAGGGTCCGCTCAAGCCGCGCCAGGGCGAGGCCAAGTGCCCGGTGTGCCTCGAAGACATGATGAACGGCGGCTTTGGCAGCGAACTTCTACGCGTGGATCAGTGCGCGGGCCACGGCTTCTGGCTCGACGAGGGCGAACTGCGCCTGCTCGATAAGCTGCTCGCGTCTTAGGAGCGCAAGTCGTCGGCGCCGCTGCGATATGGCGGCAGCCGGAAGAAGAAGCGAGAGCCCTTCCCGGGCGCGCTCACGACCTGCAGGTCGGTGTGGTGGGCCTCGAGGATCATGCGCGAGAGCGCCAGGCCCACGCCGAAGCCCTTGGCCTCTTTCTTGCCGGCCTCGGAGCGGTAATAGCCGGAGAAGATCTTCTGTTGCTCGTCGTCGGCGATGCCGATGCCGGTGTCGGCGACGAAGATTTCGACGGCGCCGTCCACGGCTTTGGCGCCGAGCGTGATGGCCCCGCCTTCGTGCGTGTACTTGACGGCGTTGGTGAAGAGGTTGGCCACCACGAGCTGAAGCGCGTCGGGGTCGCCCGCGCAGGGCAAGGGGGTGGACGGAAGCTCGAGCTTGACCGTCAGCTTCTTGCGTTGGGCGAGTATTTCGAGGCGCGACACCGCGCCGCGCAGGAGAATGACGGCGTCCACGCGCTCGATGTCGAGCGTGAACTTGCCGGACTCGAGGCGGCCGAGATTCAAGAGGTTGGTGGCCATCGTCGACAGCGCCTTGATGTTGGCGGCGAGCATCTCGTGCCAGGGGGCCGCGGCGGCGGTTCCCGGGGAGCTTTCTTTCAAGAGGGCGTGAGCCGTGTGGATGACGGCCAGAGCGTTGTTGAATTCGTGGCTGACGCCGGAGACGAGCTGGGATTTGAGGCGGCCCGTCTGGCGCTCGCGCTCGAACTGGGCGTTGAGCTGATCGGCCATGGCGCGCATGCCGTCGAGGAGCTCGCGGATCTCGGGCGGGCCGTCGTCCATGCGCAAGGTCCAGGGCTCGCCGAGCTTCCAGAGGGATGCTTGGGCGCGCAGGCTCGCGACGGGGGCCAGGACGATGTGCGAGACGAGGGCGGCGATCGCGATGCTGCCGACGAGGCCGAATCCGAGGACGGCGGCGAAGGTGACGAGGGCCGCGTGGCGCGTGGCGCGGCGCTGAGCGTCGAGGTGTTCGAAGCTGATGTGGCCGAAGTGGGACATGCGCTCGATGTGGCGGTCGACGGCGGCGTTGTCGAGCGCCTGGCGCAAGGCTTCGATCTTGGTCAGGTCACCGCGCTTGGAGCGGGCGAACAGCGCCTCCTGATCGGCCTCGTACGCGTCGAAGTCCTTGCCGATGTCGGCCCACTCGGCTTTTTCTTCCGGGTCGTGGATCAAAGTTTCGATGCGGCGGTGCGAGGCGACGAACTCGCGCACGACGGCGGCGCGGCGGCCGAGCCAGGCGGTGTCGCGCGAGGTGAGATAGTTGTCGGCGAAGGCGTCGATGCGGCGCAGCTGATTGCGGTGCGGGGGGAGCTCGGTGAGCACGAGGAGCTGGTCGGCGAAGCCGGAGCCGAGGCGGTCCTCGGCGCGGCTGTGAGTGAGGTAGGAGACGGTGGAGAGGGACGCGAAGACGGCGAGCGTCGTGCCGAGGACGGCCGTCAGGCGCGCGCGTAAACTCCAGTTCTTCACCGGGTCATGATGCGATTTCCGGAGCGCGGGCGCAACGCCGTGGCCGTGTCGCTTAATCCTATAATCGGGTCATGGAAGCCCCCGACCGCGAGCACCGCGACCTCGCGCGCTTGAGCCTGGAGGCCAGCGTCGTCGTCGAGGCGGGCGCGGGCACCGGCAAGACGACCTTGCTGACGGACCGCATTCTATTCCTGGTTCTGGCGGGTGAGAAGCCGGCCAAGATCGAGGAGGTCGTGGCGCTGACCTTCACGGAGAAGGCCGCCGGCGAGATCAAGGTGCGGCTGTCCGAAAGATTGGGGGAGCTGAGCGCGCGCTTGTCAAAGGGACTTTTGTCGGAGGAGGCCGCGGAGCGCGCGGACCGGACCCTCGGCGAGCTCAAGGAGCGCTTTAAGACGCCCGAGGAGGCGATTCTCGGTCGCGCTCGCGCCGCGCTCGAGGATTTGGACAAGGCGCCGATCGGCACGATCCATTCCTTCTGCTCGCAGATTCTGCGCTTATATCCCGTCGAGGCGGGCGTCGACCCCGCGTTCCGGGTGGATGCCGACGAACGCGGGATGAAGGAACTGTTCGCCTCCGATTGGGCGCGCTGGCTCGATGACGAGCTGGGCGAGCGGCCGCCGCGCAAAACGGAGTGGCTCGAGGTTCTGGCGCTGGCGACCTTGGAGGATCTCGAGGCGCTCGCGCGCGAGCTGTGCTCCGAAAAGCTCGATCCGCAAAAAATCGGGGGCTCCGATCAACGCGCGGCCGAGGAATTGCGCCGGCTGGCGAAGAACACCGCGGCCATTCGTCTCAGCAAGCCCGCGCCGAAGGGCAACAGCCGCATTATGGAGGCGCTCGACAAGGCGGAGAAGCGCCTGCTCGCCGCCGCCGACGCGGCCGAGGCGGCGGAGCCGTCCTTGACCGCGCCCGAGCCGGCCGAGCTCAATAAATCCGCCTGGCCTAAAGCGTGGGCGGAGGACGAGGAAGGCAAAAAATTCTACGAGTCCATGTGTCCCGTGGCGGCGGCGGTGTCGCCGCGCGGGGAGGCGATCACGCGCCGCGCGGCGAAGCTCTTAATTCCTTTCGCACTCAAGTTCCGCGCCGAGTTCTCGCGCCGGGGCTGGGTGTCCAACGACGGACTGCTGAGCTTGGCGCGCGATCTCCTGCGCGACTCGGCGCGGCCGCGCGAGGAGCTCAAGAGGCGCTTTAAGACCTTGCTCATCGACGAATTCCAGGACACCGACCCCGTGCAGGGCGAGTTGCTCCTGTATCTCTCGGAGGCGCCGGGCACCGGAGCGAAGTCGTGGAAGGAGGTCGTGCCGGCGCCGGGGCGCGTGTTCATCGTCGGGGACCCGAAGCAGTCGATCTACCGCTTCCGCGGGGCGGACATCTTCGCTTACGAGGGGTTCATCGGGCGGCTGACGGCGGCCAAGGCGCTCGCCTGCGACCTCACGGCCAACTTCCGCTCGGTGCCCGGCGTGATCGGGGCGGTCAACGCCGTGTTCTCGAGCGTCATGAGGCTCGAGGCGGGCGTTCAGCCCGCCTATAAAGGCATCTTGGCGGCAAAAAAGAGCGTTTCGTCGGAGGAGTGCGTGCGCGTCGTGGCGATCACCGAAGCCGTCGGCGGGCTGGCGCCCGCCAGCCACCGCACCGAGGCGCTGTGGATCGCGCGCCGGATCTTGGAGGAGAAGCGCGCCTTCAAGGACTACGCAGTCCTCATGCGCGCGTCCACGGTGTTGCCCTTTTTGCTCGACGCCTTCAAGGCGCTCGCAATCCCCTACGCCGTCGAGATCGAGCGCGACTTCTACGAGGCGGGGGAGATCGGCGACCTGATCAATCTGCTCGGCGCGATCGACGACCCGGAGGACCGGACGGCGTTGGCGGGACTTCTGCGCTCGCCGCTCGCCGCGCTCAGCGACGACGGATTGTTGAGCTTGTCTCGCGTCGGGGCCCTCGACTACCGCAAGGATCCGCCTCCCAAGACCTTGCCGGAGCCGGAGCGCCGCGCCGCCGCGAGGCTCTTCGAGACCTTGCGCTCCTTGCGGGCGCGGGCGGGGCGCGCGCCGCTGGGCGAGCTGGTCACCGCGGCGCTGGCCGAGACGCGGCTGCCGGAGCTTGCGGCGCGGGTGTATCACGGCCAGCAGACGGTGTCGAACTTGCTTAAGTTGCAGCGCAAGGCCGTGGAGGCGTCCGAAGCGCGCGGCGCGACGCTCAAGGGCTTCATCGCCGAGATCCGCGACGCCGCGGAGGAGACGCGCGGAGAAGGCGAAAGCCCGCTCGCCGACGAGCACCTCGACGCCGTGCGCGTGATGACGATGCACAAGTCCAAAGGTCTGGAATTCCCCGTGGTGTTCGCGATGAGCCTGTCTTCTCCGCCGAAGTCCGGTCGGAAAACTTCCTTGCGCATGGATTGGAAGACCGGGACCACGGCGCTGCGCGCCGGCGACGCGGCGTCCTCGGCCGCCGTGTTGTCGGAAGCCCGCGAGAAGTACATGGAGGCGCGCGAGTCGGTGCGCGTGCTCTATGTCGCGATGACGCGCGCGAGAGAGAGCCTGTACCTGGTGGGGCGACAGGACGCGGGCGCCGGGTCGCTGGCGACCTTTCTCGACGAGGCGGGCGCGTGGCCGACGGGCGGCGCGGTCGGCTCCTTGCCCGTCATCTTCGTCGAGGCGGGGAAGCTGCCGGAGCCCGAGGGCGTCGGCGTCGCGGCGGGGGCCGGGGGCGAGGCGGAGGAGGCGGCCGCTCGAGCCTGGAAAGGCCGCGAACGGATCCTCACGGGCGCCGACCGGCCGCGCGCGCGCGCGGCCACGGGTTATCTGCACGAGGCGCCCAAGCGGCCCGCGCCCCCCGACGAGCCCCGCGGGAGCTTCGCCGGCGCCGAGGTCGGCCAGCTGTGCCACCTCGTGCTCCAAGGCTGGGATTTCGCAGCCAAGCCGGAGCCCGCGACGGCGTGTGCGCGGGCGCGCGCGCTACTC
>JAYTIP010000279.1:0-2291 GCA_043731745.1 Elusimicrobiota bacterium
GCGAGGTCGCGAGCGGCTTGTATATCGGCCAGGTCGAAGTCGGCGGCAAGCGCAAGTCTTTCAAGATGGCGGTGATCAAATGAGAAATCTCATGATCGCCGTCCTGTTCCTCGCCGCCGTACCGGCTTTCGCCGGCTCCTCAGCCAAGGGCACGAGCGCCGCGCCCTTCCTGACCTTGGCCCCCGGCGCGCGCGGCTCCGCGATGGGCGAGGCCTTGGGCGGCGTGGCCGACGACGCGTACGCGGCCTGGTACAACCCCGCGGGGCTGGGCTTCCTCGAGCGCGTCGAGGCCGGTGCCGCGCACGAGTCTCGATTCGAGGGAATTTCCTACGATGCGGCCATACTCGCCGTGCCCGTGCTGTCTTGGCGCGACTCGCCTTTGCGCGCCAACGCCTACGGCGTCACCGCTTTGTCGGTGTACAGCCTCTCGGCCTCGGGCATCGAGCGACGCGGCCTGACCGAGACGGACACCCCGAGCGGCACCTTCGCGTCTTCCGACCGGGCCTACGCCCTCTCCTACGGCTGGAACAAGCCCGGGACGAACCTCTCCTTCGGCGGCACGCTCAAGCTCGTGGACACGGGCATCGATTCCGCGCGCGCGACGACGCTGGCCTGGGACGGGGGCTTCTTATGGAAAGGCGAGCGCGGCTCCGCGGGCGCGGGCGTGCGCGACTTCGGCCGCGGCCTGCGCTACTCCTCGACGACCGATCCGCTTCCGACCGCCTACTGGGCCGGCGGCTCTTATAAGCCCGCCGACGGTTGGCTGTTGGCGGCTCAGCTCGACGCGCCGTTGCGCGACGCGGCGTCGCTCGGCGTGGGCGTCGAGCGACGCTGGACCGTGATGCCCGGGCTCGCGGCCGCGGCGCGCGGCGGTTACAAAACCGGCCGCAACGACGGCGGGGGGATCGCGGGCGCATCGTTGGGCTTCGGCGTCGAGTGGCGCGCGATGGAGTTCGACTTTGCCTGGTCGCCCTCGGGCACGCTCGGCGACTTCTTCAAGTACTCGATCCTCGTGCGCTTCGGCGAGGGGCGCCCGGCGATCGCCCGCGACAAGAAGGGCTGGCGTTAGGCGCTACTTCGAGAAGTTGTAGGTCGCGCCTGCGGACCCGGGCATCGCGACGTACACCACGTTCGAGCGCTCGTGCACCGGCGACTGCGAACCCTCGTCGGTGATATTGCGCACGTTGCCCGCGATCACGAAGAAGCCCACCGTCTCGCCCGGAGCCGGCTGGCGCACGGCCAGCGGCCCCCAACGCGAGGTATCGTAGAACCAGTTCTTGCGGATCTGACCGGGGGGCCCGCCGCTTTCATCGAGGCCGTACCAGAATTGAATGGGCGCGGAGGCGACCCACTTCCCGGCTATGTTCTCGACCATGCCCAAGGTGTACTGCAGGGGTCCCTTCCATCCGGGTGGCGTAATGTCGGGCCAGCGGCCCGTGCCGTCGCGCTTGGAAAACTCGACATGCACGCCGTTGGGCCGGATGTCGAGCTTGGTGATCTTGGTCGTGATCGGCCAATCGACTTCCGAAGGCGGGTTATTGAGGACGGCGCATTGCTTGAGGTCCGGACCCGGGCCGGTCGCCTTCGCGGGTAAGGGAGTGGAAACGGATTCCGTGGGCGGCGTCGCCGCGCCGCCGGCGCTCGTTCCACCGCCCGGACCGACTTGACCGGACGGGCCGCCGCACGGGTTGCCCTTGGGCACGAAGCCGTTCATGCCGCCCCAGAAAAACTCTCCCTTGGCGCCGGGGATCGCGCCGCCGGGCGCGCCGTGGCCGGGAGGGGCGGTATGGATGTACTCGTCCTCGTAGATCAAGGTCTCCCCGTCCTGCGCCCAATACTTGCACGGGTATTTCTTATTAAGGGCGGCCGCGACAGCGGGCGCCCAGGTTTTGTCGTTCGGGTCGATGCGGTGATTGATCAGAAAGTAGTAGGCGTCGTACTTCGGCGTGCCTGCGCCGCCGTTCGGATGGTCCTGCGGGCTGAAGCCCACGAACATGATTCCGTTGACGAAATTGCCGTGATCGCCCACATTGGCCGGGCCTTCGGCCTGGGCGGGCGGAGCTGAGCCGGCGTCGTCTTCATCGGCGCGGGCCGGGCCTACGCTCAACAACATGAAGAATGATAAGAAGAAAGGCAATTTGGCCATGAAACCAGTATAGCCCCGCGCCTAGTTATCCACAAGACTTTCAGCGCTGAAAGTCCTGTGGATAACTCGCCGGAGGTCGGCTAGAATAGGGTCATGATCACCGAACTCAACGAGATCGAGGCGCGCGTCCTCGGAGCGCTCATCG
>JAYTIP010000280.1:0-19659 GCA_043731745.1 Elusimicrobiota bacterium
CATACGAACTCGCGTAGTCTTCGTCGTCCTGATCGGCCTCGGGATCCGAGCCGTGAATCTTGACGAGCTTGTTATAGAGGCCGAGGATGAGCAAGGTCGGAGCCCACATTCCGACGAAGTTGCTGTCCTTGTCCCGGCTCATCGCGCGAAGCCCCAACGACAGGGCGATGGATCCGACCGCCGACCACAAGAACCAGTCGGACGGCACCTTCTTGGTCGCCTGTTCGATGCTTTTCGCGACCTTCCCTTCAGGATAAGTCTGGTGCGGCTCGTGCAGCGTGGTCATGATGCCTCCTTGCGGCGCGTCGGCCCAACGATAGCAACCGCGTTGGACGCCGTCGCGACGCGCGCGTAAAGACTTCTGGAGGATCAGCGCTTGCCGGTCACGAACGGGACGAGGAAGGGAACGACGAGTTCGAGGCCGATGAGAATGATCACGATCCACTCGAGGAACTCCAGGCGCGCCGAGGAGAGCGCGGAGTCCATCTTTTCGTAGATGCTTTCCAAGGTCTTGAGCTTGCGCTGAATGCTCTTGTCCCACGAGGTCAGGTGATAGCGGCGCGCCGCCTGCTGATAGAGACGAGCCAGGTACTGATCACCGAGAAGCTTGATCGCGTTGTTGATGTTCTCGAAGAGCAGGGCGCTTTCCACCTGGAGCTGGCCGATCTCGCGCAGCTCGTCGTCGGCCTTGGTAAACAGGCTGACCGGCCCCTTGGGGCTGCGCGTCAGCGCGTTGTAGTAGCGCTCGAGCGCGTCGTCGAGCTGGTGGTCGAGGTGGCGCAGCTCGAGGAGCTGGACGGTCGCGAACTCGAGCACCGCGCGCGTGTCGTCGGCGGCCGCGTCGAAGACGATCGCGGCGACCCAGTCGACCAAGGTCAGATCCTCGGAGCCGTAGGAGACCTGGCAGGACAACGCGTCCTGCACCTCCTGCTCCGAGCGCAAGTCCACATCGGCGCGCAGGACCTGGGCGACCGAAGTCGGCGCCTCGGCGAGCAGGCGCGCGTGCGCGCCGTGGTCCTCGAGCTCGCGGACCTGAAACACCACATAGTCCTCGTAGAAGGTCGAGATGTTCGGACGGGTGACGGAAGGATGGATCCCCTTGAGCAGCTCTTCGACGAGGCGTCGGCTGTCCTTGAGCAGGGTCTCGTTGTCGTAGAGCAGCTCGGAGAGCCGCGCCAGCGAGGAGAACGGGCCTGAGAGCGGAATCTGGTAGGTCACGCTGACCGCGCCGAAGTCGTAGACGACGGCCTCGACGGTGGGCAAGGTTTTCCAGTCGCCGATCGTCTGGACTTCGGTCGCCTGCGTGACGCGCAGCGGGTAGGGCTGGAACTCGAAGTACTTCGGCGCGCGGCGCTGGTGCTTGATCGGCGCGCGCTCGGCCATGAGCGAGACGTTCTTCTCCGCGAGGTCGAGCGCGATCGCGAGCCCCACATCGAAGGCGTAATGCACGAAGGCGACGCCGTCCTTGATGACGGGGTTGTAGCCTTTCACGAGGGCCTCAGCGGGAAGTCGTCGGGCACCGGAGCCTCGAAGGCGAGCGCGCGCCCGTCGGCCGGATGCTTGAAGGACAGCTTCCAGGCGTGCAGAAGCTGGCGGTCGGCGCCGAGGGCGTCCAAGTCGGCGCGAGAGACCTCCTTGCGCACGGCCTTCATGTACACCTCGCCGTCGCCGCAGTACAGCTTGTCGCCCACGAGCGGGTGGCCGAGGTGAGCCAGGTGCGCACGGATCTGGTGCAGGCGTCCCGTGCGAGGCATGGCGGACACGAGCGACAAACGACCGTCGGTCGACAGGCGCCGGAACTCGGTGATCGCCTCCTGGCCGTTGGCGCCGCCGACGGCGCGGCGCACGCGGATGGACTTTCCTTCCTCGCCCAGCGGCGCGTCGACGACCTTATGCGTCCACTCGACCGCGCCGAAGACGACGGCCAAATACTCCTTCTTTACGCCGTGCGCGACGAACTGTTCATAAAGAGAGCGCGCCGCGTCCACATCGAGCGCCAACACCATGGTCCCGCTCGTCTCGCGGTCGAGGCGGTGCGCGAGGTACACCTTGCGCCCGAGCTGCTTGGTGAGAATATGGGTCACCGTGTTGTGTAAAACTTTGTCGGTCGGATGGCTGAGCGTGCCGCCGGGCTTTGAAATGACGACGATCTTTTCGTCCTGAAAGAGAACCGGCATCGTCTCGTGCGGCACCGGCGGCTCGGCGACGCGCGGGTAGCGGATGAGGACGGTCTCGCCCTCGCCCACGCGCGCCGCGGCTTTGACGGGGCGGGACGCGCGGGTCACCAGGCCCTCGTCGATGATTTTCTGAACGGAAGCGCGTGAATATTTCTTGCCCAGGCGACCTGCCAGGAACGCGTCGAGCCGCAGGCCGTCGTGCTCCTTGAGCACGCGGAAGGGCACATCGATCCATACGCTGTCGTGGCTCTTGATATCGGGCATCCGAACTTTGAGTATAACACCTGACCTGGAGCGCGGCAAGGCGGGAAAGAGTATGCGTTTAAAGGCTTTTTTGTATACTGCCCCCGATGAAGTGCCCCAATTGCGGCGCGCAGGGTGCGGCGGCGGCGGCGGAATGCGCCGCCTGCGGCATCATCTTCGCCAAGTTCAAGAAGAAGCTCGAAACCTTAGCGCCCGCGGCCGCCCCGGTCGCCAATCCTTGGATCGCGCGGACGGTAGCGATCGTTTTTCTGATCGCCTGGATGATCGGCCTCGCGGTGTACTACCGCCAGGCCGTCGCCGTCATGCGCGTGCACAATCCCCGCGGCCCCGCGCGCCCCCGCTGAGCGCCGGGGAATGGTATAATCCCTCGTCGGTGATCGCCGTCTCCCGCCTCCTTCATGCGCACGAAAACCCTCAAAAAGAACAAGGTCTCCGTCATCACTTTGGGCTGTTCGAAGAACCTCTTCGACTCCGAGGTGCTGATGGGCCAGCTGCGCGCCAACAAGATGGAGGTCGACCACGACGCGGATGATTCCGACGCCGCGATCGTCGTCATCAACACCTGCGGCTTCATCGACAACGCCAAGCAGGAGTCGATCGACACCATCCTCGACTACGCGGGCGCCAAGAAGCGCGGGGAGATCGAGAAGCTCTTCGTCACCGGGTGCCTGTCGGAGCGCTACAAGGACGATCTCGAGCGCGACATTCCCGAGGTGGACGCGTACTTCGGCACGCGCGACCTGCCGCGGCTCGTGAAGGCGCTGGGCGCGGACTACAAGCACGAGCTGGTGGGCGAGCGGCTGATCACGACGCCGCGGCACTACGCGTACTTCAAGATTTCCGAGGGTTGCGACCGGCCGTGTTCGTTCTGCGCGATTCCGCTCATGCGCGGAAAGCACATCTCGACGCCGATCGAGGATCTCGTGGCCGAAGCTAAACGGCTCGCGGCCGCGGGTACGAGAGAGCTCTTATTAATCGCTCAGGACTCAACGTATTACGGATTGGACCTGTACGGCAAACGGCGTCTGGGTGACCTCTTACGAGCCCTATCCGACGTCGACGGCATTGGTTGGATCAGGCTGCATTACGCCTTCCCGGCGGGCTTTCCGACCGATGTCTTAGATGTGATGAGGGAACGATCGAACATTTGTAAATATCTCGACATGCCTTTGCAGCATGTCAGCGATAAGATGCTCGCGTCCATGCGTCGCGGCACCACCAAGGCCAAGACGCGCGAGCTCGTCGACATGATCCGCGAGAAGGTTCCGGGCATCGCTCTGCGCACGACCTTGATCGCGGGCTATCCGGGCGAGACCATCGAAGATCACGAGGAAGCGCTCAATTGGGTCCACGAAACGCGCTTCGAGCGCCTCGGCGTGTTCCAGTACTCGCACGAGGAGAACACGCACGCCTACACCTTGGCCGACACCCTCCCGGCCTCCGAGAAGAAGCGCCGCGCCGAAGCCATCATGGCGGTGCAACAACCCATCTCCCTGTCTCTCAACGCCGCCCGCATCGGCAAGACCGTGAAAATACTCGTCGACCGCAAGGAAGGCGGGAACTTCATCGGCCGCACCGAGCAGGACTCGCCCGAAGTCGACAACGAAGTCCTCGTCCCCGCCGACAAGCATTACCTGCGCGTGGGCGACTTCGCGCAAGTGAAGATCACGGCCGCCGAAGAGTACGACCTCATCGCTGAGCCCTGTTCCGTTTCGAACGCTTGATCGCAAGGGCGGCCCCGTTCGACGGCCGCCTGTACGGGAACCTCGATTCCTCGAAGACGATTCGCAAGGGCTTTGGCGAATTGCTTCAGTGGCGCCTCAATGGCGCCGCGCGCCCCTGGCCCAAGCGCCTCGAGAACTCCGACGCGCCGTCCTTGCCCGCTTCGTTGGCCGCGGGTGAGCTCGCGGTCACCGGGATCAATCACGCCACCGATCTCATTCAATTCCACGGCCTGACGATCCTGACGGACCCCGTTTTCTCCGAGCGCGTGAGCCCCGTCTCCTGGCTCGGTCCGCGGCGCGTCCGCTCGCCGGGCGTTTCCTTCGACGAGTTGCCGAAGATCGACGCCGTGCTCGTCAGCCACAATCATTTCGATCACATGGACCTGCAGACCCTGGCGCGTCTCCATAGACGCGACCGGCCGCGCTTCGTCGTGCCGCTGGGTAATGCCCGTCACTTGCGTGACGCCGGTATACCGAATGCGAGCGAGCTCGACTGGTGGGGCGAGGCGGACCTGGGCGGCGGTGCGTCCGTCGTCTTGACGCCCGCCCAGCATTGGTCGGGGCGCGGACTCTTCGACCGTCGCCGCGCGCTGTGGGGCGGATTCTTCATTCGCGCGGGCGGGGCGACCGCTTACTTCGCGGGCGACACCGGCTACGGCGAGCACTTCAAGCTGATCAAATCCCGGCTCGGTTCGCCCGACGCGGCCCTGCTGCCCATCGGCGCCTATGAGCCGCGCTGGTTCATGAAGGACCAGCATGTGAGTCCGGACGAGGCCGTGCTCGCCCATCTTGAGCTCGGCGCGCGCCTAAGCCTGGGCATGCACTTCGGCACCTTCCGCCTCTCCGACGAGGGACCCGAGGAGCCGGTCGTGGCACTCGCGGAAAGCCGGCTCGTCCGCGGGGTGGCCGACGCGGCGTTTCCCGCGCTGCGCAACGGGATGACCGTCAGTCTTCGGCGTTGAACGGATTAGCGCTTCTTTAGAAGTCCGCTTCCTCACTGAAAGGCTTCTTAACGAGTTTTCCGCCTTCCTTCGACAGTGCCTCAACTTTCGTCTTGGCTTCCTCGAGCCGCTTAGTTAGCTCTTTAGACAAGCTGACACCCTTCTCGAACAACGCGAGCGACGCGTCGAGCCCCTTGTCCCCGGCCTCAAGCTCTCGCACAAGCTCTTCAAGGCTCTCAAGAGACTTTTCAAACGGTTCCGGCTTCATTTCTTTTGCCACTAGGACACCTCGCAATTGATCCGGCCTTCCGAGAGACGCACGGTAACCGCGTCGCCCTTCTTGACCTGCTTCTCGCTCGTCAAAACCTTCCCATTGCTCGTCGCGATGGAATAACCGCGCGCGAGCACCGCAAGCGGGCTGATCGCGTCGAGCCGACCGGCAGCCGCGCCAAGACGAAGACCGCTTGTCTCAAGAAGACGCTTGAGAGCCTCCGGCAGTCGGCGTGACGCATCGGCCGCGCGCACGCTGTGTCTTTCGTATATGCGCACCAGCGCCCCGGGGAGTCGCCTCGTAGCATCATCAGTTCGTAGGGCGCTCTTTTCGTAGACGTGCCTCAGAGCCTCGGGAAGGCGCATCGATAACTCGTCGACGCGCTGGACTCGCTGCTCCCAAATTCGCCGCGGATCGGCCAGCAATGGGTGCGCGGCGGCGTAGCCGAGCCGGCGCCCCAGGCTTTCGAGCGCGTCGCGAAGATCCTGCGCCATCGCGTCGACGAGCTCGGCGACGCGGTCGCGCACCGCGTCCTTCTCCGGCACCGCCATCTCGGCCGCCGCCGACGGAGTCGGCGCGCGCAGGTCGGCGACGAAGTCGGCGATCGTCGTGTCGGTCTCATGGCCCACGCAGGAGATGACGGGAATCGAAGATGCCGCGATCGCCCGCGCGACGGGCTCCTCGTTGAACGCCCACAGGTCCTCGATCGAGCCGCCGCCGCGTCCGACGAGCAAGACCTCGGTGTCCGAGGCCAGTTCGTTGAAGCCGTGAATGGCCGCGGAGATTTCCTCGGCCGCGCCGGGGCCTTGAACCTTCACGGGCCACACGCGAATCTCGATGCCGGGCCAGCGACGGCTCAAGACGTGAATCACGTCGCGCACCGCCGCGCCTTGGCCTGAGGTCACGACACCCACGATTTTGGGAAACGGCGGCAACGGCTTCTTGCGGTCCTCGGCGAACAGGCCCTCGCCCGCGAGCTTGGCCTTGAGCTGCTCGAGCGCGAGTTGGAGCGCGCCTTTCTCCCGCGGCTCGGCGGCGGAGATCACGAATTGCAGCTCGCCTCGCGCTTCGTAGGAAGTGACGCGGCCGCGCGCGAGAATTTTAAGCCCGTCCTGGAACTTGAATTTGACGCCGAAGGAGGAGCCCTTGAACAGCACCGCGCGCACCTGCGCCTTGTCGTCCTTGAGGCTGAGGTAGGTGTGGCCCGACGGGTACGCCTTGCAGTTGGAGATCTCGCCTTCGACCCACAGCTCGGAGAAGGAGGACTCGAGCAGGTCGTGGATCTCGGCGTTGAGCTGAGAGATCGTCAGGACGCGGCGCGGGCTTTCCACCGCTACTCCGCGCGCGGGTGGAGGTAGACGGAGAGCGCCGTCGAGGCGATGAGCCAGACCGCGAGGTGGCCGAATATGCTCTGCCCCGCGACGGCGGCGCGCGGGCCCGCGAGCCAGGCGATGGCCGCGGCGCTCATTAATACGCCCGTCTTCTCGACGACGGAGCGGGGCCCGAGCTGGAGCAGGATCAAGGTCGCAAAAGCGCCGGCGAGGACGCAGGCGGGCGTGCTGCGGTCCGTGAACACCGCGAGGACCAGTCCCACGATCGCCGTGCCGACGAGAAAACGCTTCATGCGCCGATTATAACAATTAGCCCCCTTGCGAAGTCCCGGCGAAGCGCTACACTAGCGGCGATGAACGATTGGGACCGGGAGCGGGAGGAGGCGCCGCGCGACTGGACCACGGTCAAACGCGGCCTTCTCGCGGGCGTCGGCCTGGGGCTCGCGGTGATCGTCTGGGTGCGCGTCGCGCGCCCCGGCGACGAGGCGCCCTCCGCGCGGGGCTTCAACCTCGGCCCCGGCTCGGTGTCGGGGCGCTCGACGGACAGCCGCCTCTTCGCCGAGCGCCGCCCGCCGACGAGCCTCGACATGGTCAGCGCCCGGATCGGCGAAGGTCCGGAAGGCGTCAAATCGAATCCTTTCGTCAATTCTCAGGCGCCCGCCCAGATCTCATCGGCGGCCGCCGCCGCGCCGCCTCAGGCGGCCCCGGCTGCGTCCCCGGCCCCGGCGCCGACGGCGGCCGACGAAGCGAAGGACCTCGCGGCCGCCGGCGTGCCGACTGACGCGAAAAGCCTGACGAACCTCGGCGGCCAGCCCGGGCTCTTGTCGGCCTTAGCCGGCAAGCTGCTCGACCACCCGGCCGTCCTGAAGGCGATCATGAACAACAAGCTCGTCGTCGACGCGTTCATGAGCCGCCCGCGCGTCCAAGCGAACTGCCGCGACGCGGGTGCGCTCAAGTCTTATTTGTCGGACCCGAACAGCGCCGGCATGAAAAGCGTTTTCCCCGTCATCCAGAGCGGCCTCTCGGATTCGTCGCGCGCGTCCTCGCTCGTGACGGCGTTGGCCGGCACGGCGATGGTAAAAGCCGTCACCGCGTGCCCGTCCCTCAACGCTTTGGCGGACGATTCGGGCGCGATCGTGAGCATCGCGATGGCCAACCCCAAGGCGCTCGGACTCGTCACCGATCCGCGCGGGATGCAGGCGCTCGCCTCCAACCCCCAGGCCGCCGGCGCTCTCTCCGGCCTCCAATCGAAGATTGGCGGTGCGAAATAGCGACGGGCTGAAGGTCCCCCGACGCTGGGCCTAAAGCCCCTTGGAGGCCGCCTCGGCTTCCTTCATAATAGAGTCATGCTCAGGTCCTTGCTCGCGGCGCTGCTCCTCGTTTCGTCGCTGTCCGCCCAGGTCGTCTCGCTCAAGACCACCGTCCCGACCTTGTCGGGCGCGCCCGCTCTCGTGCCGTTCCAGACGCCCGTTCTCGGTGGGGGACTCTCGGCGCCGTCGCTGACCGCGAGCCTCACACTCTCGCTCGCTCCCG
This sequence comes from Elusimicrobiota bacterium, assembly GCA_043731745.1. GTDB lineage: Bacteria > Elusimicrobiota > Elusimicrobia > UBA1565 > UBA9628 > GWA2-66-18. The sequence goes on from JAYTIP010000280.1 coordinate 8,242, forward strand.
CCGCGTTGACGCCGGTTCTCGCCGTGCCCGCCGTGCCGCTCGCGCTCTCACCCCTTCCGGTCGCCGCCGCGGCCGTTCCCCTGCCGCTCGCGAATTCGTCGCCCGTCGCCTCGCTGCGCGGCGCGGTCTCCGGCTTCGGCCGAAAGCTCGCCAAGGCCCCCGAAGCCCTGCTGCGTCTCTTCGATGGCGCCGCCTCGGTCGGCGACGCCCCCGACCCCGTCTCCGGCGCCGCGACGCCCGTCCGCTCGCTCGAGTCGATCAAGCAGCTCAAGGTGGGCTCCTACAATGTCGAGAATCTTTTCGAGCAGGTCGGCTCGCATGTTCCCGATCCGGCCAATCCCGGCAAGCTGAAGAAGGTCTCCGACGCCAAGCCCAAGCCCGAGTGGGCCCTGCGCGAGGAAGGAAAGATCATCCTCGAAAACGACCTCGACATCCTGACCTTGGCCGAAGTCGAGGACATCGCGGCCCTCAACGACTTCAACGAGCGTTTTCTCGGCGGCAAGTACCGCACCTTCCTGATCGAAGGCAACGACGAGCGCGGCATCGACATCGCCTTCCTCGTGAAGAAAGATTTGCCCTTCAATATCGAGCAGCGCAGCCACAAAGACGAGACCTGGCAGGACCCGACTCTAGGCGGCGCGACGAAGACCTTGTTCTCGCGCGACCTCACGAGCCTCGTCGTGCGCGCGCCGGGGAAAACCCAGCCGCTGTTCGTCCTGTTCGGCACCCACTACAAATCCAAGCGCGACCGTCCGGGCGATCCGGAGTCGAACATCGAACGCGCGGCGCAGGTGACCCGCACGGCGGAGATCATGGAGCGCTACCGCAAGGAGTTCGGCGCGGATGTGCCGATGATGATGGCCGGCGACTACAACGGCTCGGTCAACGAGGAGGCGGCGTACAAGCCGCTCTACGCGGCCGCCGGCCTTACCGACAGCTTCGACGCCGCGCCTATCGCCTCCACCACCGAGGAGCGCATCACCCACACCTTCCACCCGCGCGGCGGCCCCGCGCATTACGCGCAGATGGACGCCATCCTCGTCTCAAAGTCGCTCAAGGGCGCGGTGCAAAGCGCGAAGGTGTACCGCTACAAGAATCCCGACGGCACCGTTCGCGCGATCCCCAAGACCTACGAGGAGCGCGAGCTCAACCCGTCGGACCACTTCCCGCTCATCGTGACGCTCGACTTCACGCCGATGCGCGAGCGCGCCGCTTTGCCCTAGGGCTTGAACGCGGCGATCGCCGCGGCGGCGTCGGCGCCCCAGCGCGCCCCCAAAGACGCGAGCCCTCCGCCGTAGTGCGTGCCGTCTCCGCCTTTGTCGGGATAGCGCAGATAGGAGAACGCGCGGCTGTCGATGAGGCGGCAGGAGCTGTGGCGCGATCCTTCGAAGGAAGCCAGCCGCGACACGCCGCCCTTTCGCAAGGTCGCGTACACCGCGTCGATCTGGGCGGAGGACGGCCGGCGCATGTCGGGCGGACCGATCCAGACGCAGGCGCTGCCCGCGGCGTGGATCGCGTCGAGCGTCTTGTTGACGCTGTCGAGGGAGATGGGCACATTCGAGCCGAGCGCCACCACGGTCACGGTCGGCGTATGATCCGTCAACAACTGCGTGAGCTCGGGTGTCTTGATCAGCTCCACCTCCTTCGTGCCCCGCTTTTCCGTGAAGACTCGGGCGCCGAGCCATTTCGCGGGTGCTTACTTCGTGAAGTCGCGGAACAGATGCCCGCAAGAGTGCGCGGTCTCGGCGAAATAGGAATTCGGACTCGCGGAGCAGACCCCGTAGGTCGCGACGCGCTCGCCGGGCAAAGCGCGCAGCTCGTCGTCGAGCTTTTGTCCGAAGGCTCCCGCCGTGTGCGAATCGCCGACGACGAGAACCGTCTCAGCCGCGCCGGCCGGGAGTGCCAGCAAAAGGACGAGCGCGAGGGGACGCATCGCGTGAGGATAGCCCCGCGGCGCCCGAAAATCCAGACCTTGTGGAAACGCCGTTCCGGGGTTATCCTCAGAAGGTATGACGGCCCCTCTAGCGCTCGTCGCCATTTTGCTCGCCGCCTCCGCCTCGGCACAGCAAAAGAAGCTCGACCTCTCCGGCTTGACCGGCGGCCCGAGCCCCGCCGGCCCCAGCGCCGACTCGAGCGCCCCCGGTCCGGAGAAGGAGATCGTGCTCGCCGCGATCCGGGAATACACCGGGGCGGGCGCGTCCGTCGCGCTCAAGCACTTCGGCCCGATGTTCGGCTCGCGCAACAAGCCTGACGGGAGCAGCGAGGCCTTCGGCGAGAAGAATCTCAAGGAGGCCGGCAAGGTTCTCGAGGACATGATCCGCTCGGGCCAGATCGCCGTCAAGCCCGTGGCGGGCGCCGGCGGCGCTGCGGGCGCGTGGGCGCCCGACATCACGGGCGGGGCGATGACAGGCGGCACCTTCGAGGTCGGCGACTCGCGCCAGGTCAAGGCGATCGGGACGAACTCGCGCAACTACGGGCAACTCTTCAAGCAGGACCAGTTCGCGAACACGATCCTGCACGAGACCGGGCACATGTTCTACTCGGTCATCACCTTGATGCAGGGCTTCACGCCCCAGAACCAGCCCGCCGTACCCCAGGAGTTCCGCTCGCTCTTCTTCTGGAACGGCAGCCGCCCGCCGCTTCTGTGCACCGCCGACGGCCAGTGCCCGTATGTGCACGACAAAGGCCCGTGCCGCGGCATGGAGTGCTACTACTGGAAGATCACCAACCACGGCTACGGCCAGGGCAACGCGACCGAGTACGCGGCCCGCGTGATCTCCCAGGAGATGTGCGACTCGGACGCCTGCGGCGCCTACAAGCGCGTTCTCGAACCGGCCCTGCGCTGAGGCTCGCGCGAAGTTATCCCCAATACTTTCAGCGCTGAAAGTGTTGGGGATAACTTTTCGAGCTTAGCGCTTGCGCAAAGCCTTCAGGCGCTCGGCGATGCGCTTCTCGTCGCCCTGCTCGGTCGGTTCGTAAAAAATGACGGGGTTGGGCATGTACACCTGGTCCGTGTGGTGGGCCGGGAAGTCGTGGGGATATTTATATCCCTGGCCGTGGCCGCGCTCTTTGGCGTCCATGTTGGCGTCGCGTAAAGGTAGCGGCACCTCGCGCGCGGGCCCGGTGCGGACTTCGGCGGTCGCCTTGTCGATGGCAAGATAAGCCGCGTTAGACTTCGCCGCCGACGCGATGAATGTGACCGCTTGAGCCAAAGTGATCCTGGCCTCGGGCATCCCCAAGACTTCGACCGCCCGAAAGGCGGCCTCCGCCACCAGCAACGCGCGGAAGTCAGCATTACCCACATCCTCGGACGCGGCAATAAGAAGTCTCCGCGCGATGAACCGGGGCTCTTCACCCGCCTCGAGCATCTTAGCCATCCAGTAAAGGGCCGCGTCGGGATCCGTCCCGCGAATGGATTTAATAAATGCCGAGATGTGGTCGTAGTGGTCGTCCGATTTTTTGTCGTATCGGATTTGCCGTCTCTGAATCGAGTCCTCCGCCACCGCAAGAGTGACCCGTCGTTCGCCGTTGCCGTCCGTCGCCGTGGTGAGCGCGGCGATTTCAAGTGCGTTCAATAGCCGCCGCGCGTCCCCACCTGACTGGCGCACCAAATGCGCCCGCGCCTCGGGCGTCATAATGACCCGTAGTGACGAGACGCCCCGTTCTTTGTCGTTCAAAGCCGCGTCCAAAATCTTGCTCAGCTCTTCTTCCGGCACCGGCACGAACTCAAACGCCGTCACGCGTGATCGTAACGCGGCGTTGACGTAAAACCCCGGGTTCTCCGTCGTCATCCCGATGAGCAACACATCTCCGCGCTCGACCGATGGCAGCAACGCGTCTTGCTGGGTTTTGTTGAAGTGGTGTATCTCGTCGACGAGTAACAAAGTGCGTCGTCCGAGCGTGGCCGAATACTTGGCCTGATCCACCGCCTTGCGAATATCGGCGACCCCCGCCGTCACCGCGTTGAGTTCCACCACCTCCGCGTTCGACTTGCTCGCGATAAACCGCGCCAGCGCCGTCTTCCCGCAGCCGGGAGGCCCGAAGAACAAGGCCGAGGTGAACCGCCCGCTCTCGACGAGCCGCCGCAGCAGTTTGCCCGGCCCGAGCAACGCGGTCTGACCCGCGAACTCGTCGAGCGTGCGCGGCGCCATGCGCGCCGCGAGCGGCCGGTCCCCTTCGCCCGCGGCGAAGAGCTCGCTCATCCTTCCGCGTCGCCGCTGATCTTAAGGGAGTCCCGCAGGGACTCCGACAGGGACTCCGCCTTATTCTCGAGCAGGCGGCGCGTGAGGTCGTGCGCCGAGCGTTCCTTGTCGAGCTCGGCCGCGAAGGAGAGTGCCACGAGCAGCGCGATCTTCGAGGTGTCGGCGACCTTGTTGTTCTGGTTTTGAAGATCGACGACGCGCTCCGATACCTTCTGCGCGAGCGCGTTGATCTCGATGGGGGTCAGCCCCTCCATCTCGACGACGAGGCGGCGCGTGCCGATTTGAACTTCGACCTTCTCGTTCAATCGATTCTCGCGAGCTTGTCGCTCAGGCGCGTGAGGCGGCCGCGCAGGCGCTCGTGGCGGGCCAAGGTCAGACGCGCGGTCTTGAGCTCTTCTTTGAGGGCCTTGTTCTCCGTCTCGAGGCGGGTCAGGACGCTTTTAAACTCCCGGTTCTGCGCGCCGAGCTTCTGCAGGGATTCCGACGCCTGCTTGACCAGGACCTCCAGCTGCTTGAGGCTCTGGAGAGGGCCCTGCACCTTAGCCTCGCAAAGTCGCGCCCAGTTCCTTGCCGAGGGCGGCGACGATGGTTTCGACGGCTTGGGCGACTTCACCGTCGGTCAAGGTCCGGTCCGCGCGGCCGAAGGTCAGGCGGATCGCGAGGCTGAGCTTGTCCTCGGGGATGTTTTTGCCGGCGTACACGTCGAAGAGCATGAGGTCCTGAAGCTCCGCCACGCGGCAGGCGCGCACGACGGCTTCGACGCTCGCGTAGGGGGTTTTCTTGTCGACGACGAGGGCCAGGTCGCGGCGCGACACCGGCAAGGCCGAGAACTCTTGGTAGCGGGCGGCGCTCGCGTCGCGGCCCGCCAGGCGCTCGAGGTCGGCGTCGAAGACGACGGCGCCCTCGCGCTCGAGGTCGTAGGCGCGCGCCACGCGCGGGTGCAGCCAGCCGACGGTGGCCACCGGCGCGCCGTTGATCAAGGCGCGCAAGGTGTTGGCAGGATGAAAGAGGGGATCGGACGGAGTCTTGCCCGCGGCGGGTTCGCCCAGCTTCGCCCAGGTCACGGGGCCGAGTTCCTCGAGGAGGTCCTCGACGATCGCCTTGGCGTCGTAAAAGGAGGCGCGCGGCGCGCGGGCGGCCTGCCAGCGCGCGTCGAGCACGGGTCCGAGCAGGAGTCCGGCGACGCGCCAGGTCTCGTCGACCTGCGCGCCTCGGGTCGCGTAGGTTTTGCCGAGCTCGAAGAATCGGGCGGCGTCGGCGCCGCGGCTCAGGTTGTGCTGGGCGTTTTTAAGAAGGCCGGGCAGCAGCGCTTGTCTTAATACGGCCCAATCCTCGGACAGCGGGTTGGCCACGCGGGGCTGGTCGTCGGCGGACAGGCGGCAGGCGGCGAGCGACTTTTCCGAGAGCAGATCGTAGTTGTAGGCCTCGCTTAGGCCGAGTGCGGCGAGGCGCGAGCGCACGCGACGCGACTCGGTCTCGACGGGCGTCAGGCGCGCCGTCTTGGCCGACATCGGGGCCATGCGATAGGGAATGTTGTCGTAGCCGAGGAAGCGCCCGACCTCTTCGGCGAGGTCGTTGGGCGTCGCGAGGTCGTGCCGCCAGGACGGCGCGGTGAACGAGTAGGTTTCGCCGGTCCCTTCGACGATCCCGATCGACGCCAACACCTCGGTGATCGCGGGGGCGGGGAACTGCGCGCCCAAAATCGAATTGAGCGCCGCGGCGCCGGTCTTGATCGGCGGGCGCGCCACGGTACGCGAGGTCGCCTCGGTCGGCGCGCAGGCGGAGCCCCCGGCCATTTGAAGGATGAGTCCGGCCGCCCGGTCGGCGCCCGCGCGCGACGCGGCCGGATCGCAGCCGCGCTCGAAGCGATAGGACGAGTCGGAGCGCAGGCGCGTCTTTTGCGATGACTTGCGCGCCTCGGAGGGGGCGAAGTACGCGCCCTCGAGAACGATTCGTTTCGTCGCGGTGGTGACCGCGCTCAATTCTCCGCCCATGACTCCGGCCAAAGCGACGGGCTTCTCGGCGTCGGCGATGACGAGCAGTCCTTCAGGAAGGTCGTAGGTCTTGTGATCGAGGGCCGCGAGCTTCTCGCCGGCCTTCGAACGGCGGACGATGATCTTCGATCCCGCCAATTTATCGGCGTCAAAAGCGTGCAGCGGCTGCCCGATGTCGTGAAGGACATAATTCGTGATATCCACGACGCTGTTGATCGGCCTCAGGCCGATCGCATCGAGCTTGGCCTTGAGCCACGCGGGGGACTCGCCGACGCTCACGCCCTCGATGAGGCGCGCCCCGTAGAACGGGCAGGCGGCGCTGTCTTCGACCGTCACGGGGATCGAAGTCGTCTTCGACTCCATCATCCCGCCGCCGAGGGGCTTGAGCTCCTTGTGAAAGTAAGCGGCCAGCTCGCGCGCGAGGCCGCGATGGGACAGGCAGTCCGGGCGATTGGAAGTGATCTCGACTTCGAGGATGTCGTCGGCGGGGCCGAGCAAGGAGCCCACATCGGTGCCGAGCACGGGCCCTTCGCCCATGATCCAGATGCCGTCGACGTCCTTGGGCAGGCCGAGCTCGGCGCGCGAACAAATCATGCCCTGGCTCTCCACGCCGCGCAGCTTGCGCCCCTCGATCTTGAAACCGCCGGGCAACACGGCGCCGGGGCGCGCGTAGGCGATCGTCTGGCCCGCGTCCACATTGGGCGCGCCGCAGACGACCGTGCGCTTGACCGCACCGTCGTCGACGACGCACACCGAGAGCTTGTCCGCGTTCGGGTGCTTCTCCTTCGTCACGACCTTGCCGACCACCACACCGGTGAAGGTCGGCCCGAGGCGCTGATGTCCGGCGACCTCGAAGCCCAGGCGCAGGAGATGCGTGGACAGGTCCGTGGCGGACAGGTCCAGGTCCAAATGCTCCTTGAGCCAGTTAAGAGAGACTTTCATCGAATTGCTTCAAGAACCGGATGTCGTTGGTATAAAAGTCGCGCAGGTCGCGCACGCCGTGCAGGAGCATCGCCACGCGCTCGACGCCGATGCCGAACGCGAAGCCCGACCACTTCTTCTCGTCGTAGCCGATCGCCTTGAACACCGCGGGGTTGACCACGCCCGCGCCCAAAATCTCGATCCATCCCGTGTGCTTGCACGACGGACACCCGGTGCCGGGGCAGAAGAAGCACTTAACATCGACTTCCGTGGAGGGCTCCGTAAACGGGAAGTAGGACGGGCGGAAGCGCGTCTTCGTGGACGCGCCGAGCAGCTTCTGCAAGAAGGTCTGCAGGTGGCCCTTCAGGTCGGCCAAGCCGATGTTCTCGTCGACGACGAGGCCTTCCACTTGATGGAACACGGCCGAGTGCGTCGCGTCGAGCTGCTCGTGGCGGAACACGCGTCCGGGGCACACCACGCGCAAGGGCGGGCGCTGGGTCTCCATCGTGCGGATCTGCACGGTCGAGGTGTGCGTGCGCAGGAGCAGAGGCAAGCCCTGGAGATAAAAGGTGTCGTGGCTGTCGCGCGCGGGGTGATCGTCGGGGATGTTGAGCGCCGAGAAGTTGTGCTTCTCGTCCTCGACGAACGGCCCCTCCGCCCACGAGTAGCCCATGAGCTGAAAAATGCGCGCGATCTCGTGTAAGGTGGTCGTCAGCGGATGCAGGCGCCCGCGCGGGGCGCGAATCGACGGCAAGGTCAGGTCGATCGCGTCTTTGGCGAGCGCGGCCGCGTCGCCGGCGTCTTCGAGCGCGGCCTTGCGCGCGTCGATCGCGGCGTCGAAGGTCGCCTTCAGGCCCTGGGCCTTGGGACCCAACTCGCGCTTGTCGTCGATCGACAGGTCCTTCAGGGATTTGAGCAGTTCGGTGAGCTCGCCCTTCCTCCCCATAAATCGAACGCGGATCTCCTCGAGCTTGAGGAGATCCGCGTTCTCGACTCCGGCGTCACGCAACGCCGACTCGGCTAAGACGTAGGATTTCTCCCAGTCGGCGCGAGTCATGGCCGGAGTTTTACGCGCCCTTGGTGAGGGCGATGATCTTCGTGAACGACGCGCCGTCGCGGATGGCCATTTCGGAGAGCATCTTGCGGTTGAGCGTGATGCCGGCCTTCTTCAGTCCGTTGATGAAACGGCTGTAGGTCGTGTCGTGCTGGCGGCAGGCGGCGTTGATGCGCTCGATCCACAATGAGCGAAAATCGCCTTTCTTGTCCTTGCGGCCGATGTAGGACTCGGCCAACGAGGCTTCAACCTGCTGCTTGACCATCCGCCAGCGCGAGCGCTTGGCGGAGTAGTTGCCTTTCGCGAGCTTGAAATACTTCTTCTTGTGGGCGCGAGTCGTGACGCCGGATTTAATTCTCATGGTCGATTACCTTAGCCGTACGGGAGGAACCGACGCATGGTCTTGGAGTCGGTCGCGTTAAGAACGGAAGTGCCGCGCAGGAAACGGCGGCGTTTGCCGCCGAGCGGGGCCATCAAGTGACGCTGGCCGGGATGTTCGTGCTTGAACTTCCCCGCGGCGTTGGTGCGGAAGCGCTTCTTCGCGCCTGAGTGCGACTTCAGCTTGGGCATACGAACCTCTACTTTTATTTGAGCGACTAGTGCGGCTTCGGAATTAAAGTCATCACGAGGCGGTTGCGGTCAGGCATGGGAGCCTGTTCCACGGCGGCCTTGAGAACGAGCCTTTCCTGAATCGACATCAACAGCTTAAATCCGAGATCTCGGTGCTGCATCTCGCGTCCGCGAAAGACCACCGTGATGCGCACCTTGTCGTGCGCGTCGATGAACTCCTCGATCTGGCGAATCTTAACATCCAGATCGTGGATGCCGATGTTCGGACGGAACCTCAGCTCCTTCAAAAGCCCCGCTTTCTGCTTCTTGCGGGACTCCCTTTCCTTCTTATCCTGCTCGTACTTGTACTTCGAGTACGGTAAAACCTTGCAAACCGGGGGCTGGGCTGTCGCCGCAACCTCGACGAGATCCAAGCCACGCATCCGAGCCAGGGCCAGCGCTTCGGCGATGGGTTTGACTCCCACCTGCGTTCCATCGGCGTCGATGAGCCGGACCGTCGCGGACCGGATCATGTTGTTGATCCGGGTGGTGTCCCGGCTGTCCTTAAAATTCTTGTTGTAGTTGTTGATGAGGCTGGATGCTCCTGGTTCTTGGGTGCAGACTCGAAGGGCAATACTAGCAATTCCCCGACGGGGGCGTCAACGGGGAATCAGACCACGGCGCGCAGATTGAAAGCGTCGTAGAGGACTTTCAGGGGCTCGCCGACGCGCTTGCCGCGGGGGATGTCGACGATGTCTAGATTCCCGAAATGTATAACGTCCGTATAGACATTCTTGAAGTCGCGCTTGGCCAATTTGGCGAGCTGATTGATCGAGGTGGGCTTGTGTTTGCGGATCAGGCGCAACATTTCGAGGCGTTTTTCCGTGAATAGGGCACGCGCGGACTCGAAACTCGAGAAGAACACGCCCTGGTCGCCAGGCCCGGGCAGGCCCGCTTCGGCCAGCTTCCAAGACCGGATGAAATCGGCGTTCGCTTCCTCGCGTGAACGGACGCGGACTTCAAAGATCCGCATCTGCTTTTTCGATGTCTTTTTCGAAGTCTTCAATCAGTTTCTCCAAGCCGGCGTACTCGTAAGGGAATTCTGCCCTCCCGATGTGCTTGTGGTGGCCCTTGGGATGATGATTGTCATAAAGAACCGCGGGCGATTCGCCGCTTCTGCGGATGTAAGCTAACCGGTACCGGACGCCTTCCGGCTGACGATGGCTTATAGGCACCTGCCAGATGACTCGTTCAATAATGCCGCCGTCAGGCAAGTCGTCCTTCGACCTATGGAGGAGCTGAACCATAGGTTATGGTATACAGTACCATATGAAGAAGATTCCGTCAAGGGGCATCACCTACCAGACGATTGAGGGCGAGAAAAGTTCCGTGACGAGGCGGAATCCTCGAGGAGAAATCCTGAGTGTGCGCCTAACTCTTCGCGCGAAGAGTTCTACATGTCTGGCACCCGCCGGCCGCTCTATCCAATGGTTCGACTTCTGTTGCAATTCCACGTTCGTCGGATTAGCCTAAGCAGGATCGCCTGGAGCCTTGCCAGCCTAGTCGCTCAAGCCACAATAATTTTGCAAAGCCACAAGTGCATACAGCTACTTATTGCAATAAACTGCGCGGGTCGCGCAATTATATTATTAAGGAGAAAACATGCAGAAGACAATCGAGAAACTCGAAATGAAAAGCTTGAACAAGCCCGAAGAAGTGCGGACCTTCGATAAGGGGAAGGTTGAACTCGTCAATGTCGGTGGAGTCATGATCGGCCGCGCGACGTTTGAGCCGGGTTGGAAGTGGTCGACGTGCGTCAAGCCCATCGCCAAGACGGAAAGCTGTCAGGCGCCGCATTTCGCCTACCATGTATCCGGCACGTTGGTGACGCGGATGGAGGACGGAACCGAAAAGACCATAAAGGCCGGAGACGTCATCAATATTCCGGCGGGACATGACGCCTGGGTCGTCGGCGACGAGCCGGTTGTCGCCATCGACTTCCAGGGAATGGTCGACTACGCGAAGAAGAGTAAGTAGGAAGCGCCTATTTCGTTGAGAACCCCCGCCTTCAAGGCGGGGGTTCTTTTACGAAGGAACGGTTTTAAGACGATTCGCCGTTCACTGGATTTCAATTCGTGTTACGTATACTCAGGAAGTCGAACGCAGAGGGTTTGCCGCCGCCGCTTCAACTGTCCACCCAAACGAGGCGGCGGTCGGCAACACCCAATGGTTAGATGGCACGAGGGTTCCCGCGCTCCGTTGAAGGAGTGTACCTTGGCGTGCGTCATTCCTCCAGCTGTTCAATCCGTTAATGTCCGTAAAGTTCGTTTAGATCCCGACTGCGAACCTTGCCGTTAACAGTTCGTTCTTATATGCCGTTCAATTCCGCAGCCGTCACGCTTTTAGACGTTTTGCGTTTATGTGAGTTCTCACGATATGTGTCACGATGGCGACCATGATCACGCTTACTATCGCAAAGGCTATGCCAAAAGTAGAGAAATACTTCAGAGCCAGCTTAACGTTAAGCGGATCCGTGTAATAGGATGTCATCCAACCGTAAAAAGCTGTGGCATACGCGAGGTAGGCATCAACAAGGGCGAGCACCGCTAATGAGATCCAGTATTTCTTCATGGCCATCTAACGCAGAGGGTCTGCCGCCGCCGCTTCAACTGTCCAACCAAACGAGGCGGCGGTCGGC
>JAYTIP010000281.1:0-13495 GCA_043731745.1 Elusimicrobiota bacterium
GGGCGGCCGAGCTCGGCCCGCGTCAGATCACCGTCAACGGCGTGGCCCCGGGGCCCGTGGCCACGGACCTGATGAACGCCGTCATGACCGAGGAGCTCAAGGCGGGCATGGTCGCGCGCACGCCCCTGGGCCGCATCGGCGAGCCGCCCGACGTCGCCGACGCGGTCGCCTTTTTCGCGTCCGACGATTCGCGCTGGATCAGCGGAGAGACCATCAAGACGAGCGGCGGCATGAGCCGCTAGGAGGCCGGTATGGAAACGCAGAACGACGCGCAGTTGCTCGACTCGTACTCGCTGACCGTGGCCCAGGTGGCCGCGAAGGTGAGTCCCGCCGTGGTCAAGCTCGAGGCCCGCAAGGGCTCGCGCGGGGGCTCGGGCTCGGGCTTCGTCTTCACCGCCAACGGCTACATCCTCACCAACAGCCATGTGGTGCACGGCGCCTCGGCGCTCGACGCGGTCCTGCATGACGGCCGCCGTTTCCAGGCTGAGATCGTCGGCGACGATCCCGCCACCGACCTCGCCGTCGTGCGCGTGCAGGCCGACGGCCTGCCCGTGCTCGAGCTCGGCGAGTCGAAGACGCTCCTGCCCGGGCAGGTGGCCATCGCCATCGGCAACCCGTACGGCTTCAGCTACACGGTGACGGCGGGCGTGGTCTCCGCACTCGGCCGTTCGCTGCGCTCGGAATCGGGACGCATGATGGACGGCATCATCCAGACCGACGCCGCGCTCAACCCCGGCAACTCGGGCGGCCCGCTCGTCGACTCGCGCGGCCGAGTGATCGGCGTGAACTCAGCCGTCATCCTTCCCGCGCAGGGCCTGTGCTTCGCCATCCCGATCGACACCGCGAAGTTCGTGGCCGGCCGCCTCATCGAGCACGGCCGCATCCGCCGCGGCTGGCTCGGCCTGGGCGCGCAAGACGTGAAGGTGCCCCGCGGCCTCGCGCGACGCCTCGGCGTCGACGCCGAGACCGGCGTCCTCGTCATCGCCGTCGAGCCCGGGGGACCCGCGGCCGACGCGGGCATCGAGGAAGGAGACCTGCTCGTTGCGTATCAAGGCAAGCCCCTCAAGGGGGTCGACGACCTGCACCGGGAACTGACGGAAGAATCCATCGGCCGCGCCTCGCGCCTGACCGTCGTGCGCGAACGCGGGCCCGAAGAAGTGCGCGTGACGCCGCGCGAGAACATCAACTAAAAGGAGAATCATATGCTCGAACTCACCGACGCGACTTTCAAGACGCAGGCTCTCGACTCCGACAAGCCCGTGCTCGTCGACCTCTGGGCGCCGTGGTGCGGCCCGTGCCGCATGCTCGGTCCCGTGGTCGAGGAGCTGGCGGGCGAATACGCGGGCAAGGCCGTGATCGCCAAGCTCAACACCGACGAGAACTCGGCGACGATGTCGGCCTACCGCGTCTCGGCGATTCCGACCTTGCTCTTCTTCAAGGGCGGTAAGCTCGTCGATCAGATGGTGGGCGTGCAGTCAAAAGCGACGATCAAGGCCAAGCTCGATGCGCTGATCGCGGCATGACAAGTCGCCATGCTAGAATCCTCCTCCGTTATTTAAAGGAGGCATTCGACATGAAGAAACTTCTCATCGCCCTCGCCGTCGCCGCCCTCGTTCCCGCGTTCGCGCTCGCCGCGGGCGTGAAGACCTACCAGGTCACCGGACCGATCCTCGAGATCCGCCCGGACGCGATCGTCGTGCAAAAGGGCTCGGACAAGTGGGAGATCGCCAAGGACGCGGCCGCCAAGGTCACCGGCGAGCTCAAGGTCGGCGCGAAGGTCACCATCGAGTACACGATGGCCGCCGCGACGATCTCCGTCAAGGCCGACAAGGCCGCGGACAAGGCCGAGAAGCCGGCCAAGGCCAAGAAAAAGTAATTCGCTCCTAAGGGCGCAGGATCGGCTGGGCCAAGAGCGCCAGCTGTCCTGCGCCCACGAGGGCGCAGGCGAAGCGCAGCAGCCTTCGCTTGCGCGTCGTCGTCTTCGCGTTGAGCAGGATCTCGCCCACCACATCCTCGTAGTAGGGCGTCGCGGTGATGCCGCCGCCCAGGTACTTGTCGAGCTTGAAGATCAGCTCGCCGTGGGAGTACTTGACGAGGTCCTCGGCCACGATGAAGTTGTCGTCGGCGCTCGCGCGCTCGCGGCGGGGTTCTAGAAACAGAAGCCACTTCGGCAGACGCGTGAGGGGGGCGAAGGCCAGCACTCCGACGGGCAAAGCGGCCGTCAGCGCCGCCGCGGCCGCGGCGGCGGCTGTTCCCGGCGGCAGGACGAGCCGGACCACGGCCAGCTCGAGCGCCGCGAACGCCGTCAGCCCCGCGATCTTCCAGTCGGCCGACTCCACGGACTGGCGCATGCTCTCCAGGATCAGCCACAGCCTTCGCTCGGGCTCGGGGGTCAGGTGGGCGGAAACGCTCATGCGCGAAGTGTAACGGCTAAACGCCGGACGCGCAATCCCGTGGCGCGCGACCGCCGCAGAGGCTATACTGGGCACCGATGGACGACGAAGATAACGAGACCGGCATTCCGCACCCGCTGACCTTGCTGTATTGCGCCGTGCTCGCCTTGATCTTCGGACGGGCCGCGGCGATCGTCCTCGACTTCGTGTTCGAGCTCGCCTTCGACCTTTTCCGAAAGGGCCTCTTGCGCGAGCCTCTCTACACCTGGACCTTGGGCGGCGTGCACCTGGCCCTGTATGTCTGCGACGGCATTCTACTGGCGTTCTTCATTCGCCTGCTCACCGGGCGCTCCTGGCGCGCGTCGGCCGCCTGGGGGTTCCTATGCTCTGTGGCCACCTCCGTCGTCTCGGCGGCGCTGTCGATGAGCTTCTCGCGCGTCATCTGGGATCTTCGCCACGCGCCCCTCGAAATCGCGTCCCTCGCGCTCGGCTGCGTCGTGGGCGCTCGGCTGTGCGTCGAGTACGAGTACCATGAGCCGGTGCGGGCGTTTCGCGAGCTGCTGATGCGGTTCGTGGTCTGGCGCTGAGCCCCACGCCTCTTTGATATCATGCCGGCATGACCAATGCCCGCTTCTCCGTCCCCAAACCCGTCAACGAACCCATTCTCAACTACGCCCCGGGCAGCCCCGAGCGCGTCAAGTTTTTCGCCCGCCTCAACGCCATGAAGGCCAAGCCCGTGGACATTCCCATGTTCATCGGCGGCCAGGAAGTCCGCACCGGCAAGAAGGTGGAGATCCGCTCGCCTTACGATCACGCCCAACTCCTGGGTAAATATCACGAGGGTGGACCCGCCGACACGAAGAAGGCGATCGCCGCCGCGCTCAAGGCCCGCAAAGAGTGGGCCGCGATGCCGTTCGCCGCGCGCGCCGGAGTGTTCCTCAAGGCCGCCGACCTGCTCGCCGGCGACTGGCGCTGGACGATCAACGCCGCGACCATGCTGAATCAATCGAAGAACCTCTACCAGGCCGAGATCGACTCGGCCTGTGAGCTCATCGACTTCCTGCGCTTCAACGCCCACTACGCCGAATTTATTTATTCCCAGCAGGTCGACAGCGCCAAGGGAATTTGGAACCGCCTCGAGTACCGCCCGCTCGAGGGCTTCATCTACGCCGTGACCCCGTTTAACTTCACCGCGATCGCCGGGAACATCCCCGCCGCGCCGGCTTTGATGGGCAACACCGTCGTGTGGAAGCCCTCCGCCCACGCGATGTACAGCGCCTACTGGCTCGTGAAGCTCTTCGAAGAGGCCGGCCTGCCCCCGGGCGTGATCAACCTCGTCACCGGAGACCCCAAGGCCGTGTCCGATGTGGCGCTCACCCATCCCGACTTGGCGGGCGTGCACTTCACCGGCTCGACCTCGGTGTTCAAGGGCATGTGGGCCACGGTCGGCGCCAACATCAACACCTACAAGAACTACCCGCGCTTGGTCGGCGAAACGGGCGGTAAGGACTTCGTGCTCGCGCACGAGTCGGCCGATCCCGACGCCGTGGCCACCGCGCTCGTGCGCGGAGCCTTCGAGTATCAGGGACAGAAGTGCTCCGCCGCCTCGCGCGCCTACATCCCGGCGACGCTTTGGCCCAAGGTCAAGAAGACGATGAAGGACATGCTCGCCCAGATCGAGGTCGGCTCGCCCGAGGACCCGGGCAAGTTCGTCAACGCGGTCATCCACAAGGCGAGCTTCGACAAGATCAAGGGCTACATCGCCGCGGCCAAGAAGAACAAGGCTAACAAGATCGTGGCGGGCGGCATTTGCGACGACACCGTCGGGTACTTCGTGCACCCGACCGTCATCGAGACGATCGACCCCAAGAGCCCGACGATGTGCGAAGAGATCTTCGGACCGGTCTTGACCGTTTTCGTCTATCAAGAGAACAAGTGGAAGGACACTTTGAAGTTGATCGACGAGAGCACGCCCTACGCGCTCACCGGCTCGGTGTTCGCCAAGGACCGGCGCGTGCTCGTCGAGGCGGAGGCCGCTCTCGTCAACGCGGCGGGGAACTTCTACTTGAACGATAAGCCGACGGGCGCCGTGGTCGGCCAGCAGCCCTTCGGCGGCGCGCGCGCTTCGGGCACGAACGACAAGGCGGGGTCGTATCTGAATCTTCTGCGCTGGGTGTCGCCGCGCACGATCAAAGAGACTTTCGATCCGCCCAAGGACTTCCGATATCCGTTCCTCGCGCGGGACGCGGCGTAACTGTTTCCAGGAAACAGTGATTATCAGTAGTAACTCTCCCCGGGGAGAGTTACTATCAGTCGTAATCGGGTGCCCTCGTATGAGCACCGCCTTGCCCGAGAATTTGTTAGCCTTCGGGCATGAGACAACTGCTCGCGTTGATCGCCCTCGCGCTGCCGCTGACCGCGTCAGCGCAGTCCGCGCGTCATTATCACCCGCGCTTCACGGCCCTGTCGGGCTCCGGCAACTGCCCGAGCGTGGCGCCGGCCCACATCGGCGGTACCCAGGGTTACGCGGACTCGATGGGCTCGGGCAAGTGCTTCGTCTCGATCGATCCCACGAATACGGATCACCTTATTTATAAGGCGTACACCTTCTTCGACGACGGCCTGATGATGGTGTTCAGCTCGTACGGCGACGGCGAGGACTCCAATCCGAACCTGACCTCCGCGCGCGAGTTTTGGTTTTTCCCGCGCTCGAACCCGTTGACCCTTCACATGGACAAGGCGGCGGGCACTATTTCCGTGACGATGAGCGACGGCGGCACGGTGACGATCGACCCCGCGACGGCCAATCCCCGGTCGCTCGACCGCGGCGCGGTGACGGTGTCGCCCCGTGTGGACCCGGCCGAGCGCGGCGGCGTGGAGATCACGAGCTATGCGGGCCTCGTGCTCGACGGCGGCTTTCGAATGGGCGAGAGCCCGACGGGGCGCCCGAACTCGGACTCGACCTTCCGCGACGCGCAAGGGCATCTCTGCGCGGTGAAGAACAGCGAGGTCTTTTCCTACGCCAACGGAGACCACGCCTTCAAGTTCACCGACGCCCAGCTCTCCGCCTGGTTGCGCACGCGCTGCCCGAACCTGACCCCCGGCTTCTAAAGGAAGCGAAGGGCCCACTTCGCGCCGGGACCTAGGGCCCTGGGAGGGTCCGCCTTGAAGGGGTACCCTGAGGGCATGAGGAAAACGGCGGCTTTTCTCGCGCTCTGGACCGCGTTGCTACCGACGGGAGGCTACGCTCAGACGCGCCTCGGTGCGATCGGCGAGTCGGGCCTGTCGGCGACCGTGGCGCCCGTGCCCACGCTCACGAGCCCGGCGAGCGCGCTGTCGGCCTCGATGGTTCCCGCCGCATCCCTGACGCCCTCGCTTCTCGCCCCGTCGCCGATCGCGACACCCCAACCCGTCGCGGCCAAGCCCGAAGCCGCAGTCGCCGCTCTCGTCCCCCAGGCTCTGACCGCGCTCAGGCCCGCCGCGTCTAAGCCCGAGAAGCCCGGCTCCGACCAAGCGCGCGCCTCCGGCAACGCCCTGTTCGACGGCGTCGCCAAGCGTCCCGCTCCCTCGACGGGCGACGATTCTTTTGTCAACGGATCTCAATCCGATCGCGCGCGCGCCTCGGGCCTCAGCCCGCCGACGCACGAGGAGCTCGCGTCATCCTACCGCCGGGCCCAGCCGAAGTCGAAGGCGGTCGAGGTGTTCGGTAAAGACTTCGTCGTCGCCGCCTCGGAGCTGGTCCAGCAGTACACCTTCATGGGCGAGCATTTACTCCAGCAGATGAAGCCCCAGGGGATGTTGGATCTGCGCGGCAAGGCGTACTACAAGGCCGCCGAGGATTTCATCGCGACGCATGAGGCGCGCGAGAGCGGCGAAGCCCGCCGCTTCATGCAGTTGCTCGGCGCCTGGTCGGCGCACAAGGACCACGCCAAAGAGAAGCTTATGGCGTTCAAGATGCACATGATGAAGGCCGCCGGCCGCGGCGGCCCCGCGCCGCACCTGCCTCCGAGCCCCATCGAGGGCGGCGAGTACTGGGACATGGCCGCGGGCATGAACGCCCAGGGCTTCATCCACCGCGAGCTCGAGCCCAAGACGAACTACTCCTTCTTCGACTACTCGCCCTTCGTCGTTTCGTACCTGAAAACCGCCGCCGACCTCGCCGGCGCGAAGAACGCCACGATCGTCGAGGGGGATATCGGCAAGCTCCGGAAGCCCGCCAAGCCCGTCGCGATGCTGCGCACGAAGAACGCCGTGCATTACGTCCCGGGCTTCGCCCAGAAGCTCGAGGAGATGGCGGACTGGATCGCTCCGGGCGGCCAGCTCGCGATCCAGAACGATCCCAATCCGGGCCAGCGCGCGATGATCGTCAAAGATCACGGCCCGCTGATCCGGCGCCTGCTCTCCGAGGGCTGGGCGATCGAGTACGGCTTCTCCGGCTATGGCGGGAAATGGGGACGCTACGCCCTCGACACCTTGATCCTCACGCGCCCGGCCGCGCCCGAGCCCCGCTCGGCCCTCGAAGCGGGCGCGGTCTGGAAGGCGTACGCGGCGGCCGTCGGCCGGACCGACGCCGACTTCAACCCCTTCGCCGCCTTGTTCCGATAATCGATTTAAAAAAGTTTCGCGCGGGCTCTTGACATAATTACTGGTCGGGCGTATAATTATACGCAGGACCAGTTATGCCCCGACCTTCCCGAAATCTCGACCGCAAGCTGATCGACGCCGCGCTGGCGCTGCTTCCCGCGAAGGGGTTCGCCGGCCTCAAGGTGCGCGAGGTGGCGCGCCGCGCCGGGGTCAACCCGGGGATGTTCCACTACCACTTCAAGAGCCGCGAGGCTTTCCTGCACCGCGTGCTGTGGGACGTGTATGGAGATTTCTTGAGCTCGTTCCAGGAAGCGGCCGAGGGACCCGGGCATCCGCGCGAGCGCCTGCGCCGCGTCCTGATCTCCTACGCGACCTTCGCGCGGCGCAACCGCGTGTTCTACTCGCTGATGATGCGCGAGTTGCTCGGGGGCAACGCCGACATGCTGGCTTTCGCCAAGGCCAACTTCCCGCGCCACGCCGCGGTCATGATGGGACTGATGGCGGAGTGCCGCAAGGCGGGCGTCGTGCGCCCCATGCCCGCGCCGATGGAGTGCATGTTCGCCATGAGCACGATGGGCGTGCCCAACGTGGCGGCGACGGCCATCGAGCGCAACGGCTTGAAGACTTTCGCGGGGCGCTCGGCCGCCAAGCTCATTGAGGAACTGCTGTCCGACGAGACCATCGCGATTCGCGCCGACATGGTGCTGGCCGCACTGGCGCCGGGGAAGCGCAAATGAAGAACGGACTGTTGTTTCTCCTCTTGCTCGCTCCCGCCGCGAAGGCGGCGGAGGTCTTCACGCTCGGCCTGGACCGCGCGGAGGCGGCGGCAAAGGAGCATAGCCTGCGCGCGAAAGCCGCGGCCGCGGAGGCCGAGGCGGCGGGCGACCACGGCGACGCGCAATTCGCATCGCTTTTACCGCGTCTGACGCTCGACGGCTCCTATCGCTACCAGAGCGTGGTGCCCCAATTCTCACCGGTGCCCGGCCAGCCCGCACGGCCTTTCGGCGATCATCGCGCCACCTCCATCGGCCCGACCGTGTCGTGGACCTTGTGGGACCAGGGCTCCTTGTATCAGACCTGGCGCGCCCAGCAGGCCCGGGCTTCGTCCTCCGCGGCTCAATCGAGATTGGCCGCGTTGCAAGCGGTGCTCGGCGCGCGCCTGGCTTACGCGCAGGCGCAGCTCGCGCGCGAGCAGGTGCTGCAACTGGCGGACGCGCTCAGCCTGGCCGACGCGCAGGACCGCGACATTCAAAAGCGCTTCAAGGCCGGTTCAGCCAGCCGCATCGACACCTTGTCCTCGCGTCAGGACGCGCTGCAGCGCCGCCGCCAGTTCCTGCAGGCGCAGGCCGAGTTCGGCTCGGCCCTGCGCGAGCTATTTCAGCTCACCGGGCTCGGCGCAGGCCTCGACCTCGCGCGGCCCTTCGACGCCCGTATTTCCTCGGCCTCCGCGGCGGGCTTGGCCGCGCCGACGGTTCTGGTGACGCTCGACGACCTGAGCGTCGTCCCGCCCGCGCTCGCGGCGGCGGAGTCGGGCAAGCCCGATCCCGCCCATCCGTCGGTGGCCGCCTATGAGGGTCAGGCAGAGGCCGCTCGACGCTCGGCGTCGGCCCTTCAGGCGGGACGCGGTCCGACGATCAAGCTCAACGCGCGCGCGAGCTACGACTACCCCAACGGCCCCGTGCTCGAGAGCGTGACGCAGAAGACCGTGGGCCTGACCGCGTCGTTGCCGCTGTTCGAAGGCCGTCAAACCGTTCGCGCCGTCGACGAGCAGAAGAAGCTCGCGGGGGCCGCGGAGAGCCGCCGCGAACTGGCCGCCGAGGAACTGGCGCGCGACTGGGACAAGGCTCGAGTGGCGCTTGGCTCCCTGCGCGAGCAACTGGGCGTCGACGAGAAGTCCGCCGCGGACGCCGACGAGCTCGCCCGGCTCGTCTACCTTTCGTACCGGACCGGCAGCTCCAATTACCTCGAGGTGCAGAGCGCGAATCTGCGCGCGCTCGAGGCGAAGGTCCAGACCGCGCGCACGCGCGCGCAGATTTTAATCCAGCTCGCGACCTTGTCCGCGCTGGCCCAAGGATGACCGCATGAAAAAGGACAAACGACTGTTGGCCCTGCCGGTGTTAGCCGTGCTCGCCTTCGTGGGCTGGACCTGGTTTAAGTCGCGCGATTTCCGCTACGCCGGGACCGTCGAGGCGACCGAGGTCTCGCTGTCGCCGCGCATCTCCTCGACGATCTCGACGGTGACCGTGCAGGAGGGCGACTCCGTGGCCAAGGGCCAGGCGCTCGTCGTGCTCGGCTGTGAGGACCTGCGGCTGGCCGAGCAGATATCGCAACGCGACTTCGCGCGCTCCGAGCGGCTGTATAAGGACGGCGCCACCCCGTTCGAGGCCTTCGACCGAGCCAAGAGCAAGCGCGACGACGCCGCCCTCAAGCTGTCGTGGTGCCGGATCGAATCGCCGATCGACGGCACCGTCCTCTCGCGCCTCAAGGAACCCGGCGAGTGGGCGTCGCCCGGCGTGAAGCTGCTGACCTTGGCGGACCTCGGCGGAGTCTACGCGTTCGTCTTCGTGCCGCAAACCGAACTGTTCAAACTGAAGCCCGGCCAGGCGCTGGAAGTTTTCCTGCCGGAGGCCGGCGGCGCCGCGCGTAAGGGACGCATCGCCTTCATCCGGCCCCAGGCTGAGTTCACGCCCAAGAACGTGCAGACGCGCGAGGAGCGCACGCGCCTCGTCTACGGCGTGAAGATCGCGCTCGAAAACGGCGACGGCGTGCTCAAGCCCGGCATGCCCGTCGAGGTCCGGCTGCCGCGCTGAGGCTCTATGCCCGGCATCGGCATCGAAGCCGTCGGACTGCGCAAGAAGCTGGGGAAGAACCAGGCCCACGACGGCCTGAGCCTCAGCTTCGAGCCCGGCCTGCTCCACGGCCTCATCGGCCCCGACGGCGCGGGTAAGACCACCTTCCTGCGCACGCTCATGGGCCTGCTCAAGCCCGACGCCGGCGAGCTGCGCTTCACGCTCGACGGCAAGCCCGCCGCGCTCTCGGAGTTGCGCCCGCATTTCGCCTACATGCCGCAGCGCCAGAGCCTTTACGCGGACCTGTCGATCGGCGAGCACCTGGATTTCTTCAGCGACCTGTACCGCCTGCCCGCCGAGGTCTACGCCAAGCGCCGTGAGGAACTGCTCGGCATCACGCGTCTCGAGAAATTCCTCGACCGGCCCGCGGGGCAGCTGTCGGGCGGGATGTACAAGAAACTCGGCTTGATGTGCGCGCTTTTGCAGTCGCCCTCGGCGCTGTTCCTCGACGAGCCCACCAATGGCGTGGATCCCATCAGCCGACGAGAATTCTGGGAGCTGCTCTACCGCCTGGCCGGCGGCTCGGTGACGATCGTGGTCTCGACCGCGTACATGGACGAGGCCGAGCGCTGCGCTCGCGCGCACCTCATCGATGCGGGTAAGACGCTCGCCGAAGGCGAGCCACGCCGGATTCTGCGCGAGGCGGGCGTGAAAAGCTTCGACGAGCTGTTCCTGCGGCGCGAAGGGGCGGCGCCGTGACCGAGAACTGGACCGTCGAGGCTGAGGACCTCACCGTGCGCTACGGCGACTTTACCGCGGTCGACCGGGTGAGCTTTCGCGTCCGGGGCGGGGAAATCTTCGGATTCCTCGGCGCCAACGGCGCGGGCAAGACGACGACGATTCGCGCGCTGTGCGGCCTGCTGAACCCGACCTCGGGGCGCGTGCGCGTCGCGGGGCTCGACGCGGCCGACGGCCTGACGCCGATCAAGCGCAAGGTCGGCTACATGTCGCAGAAATTCACGCTCTACGACGATATGAGCGTCGACGAGAACCTGATCTTCGCGGCCGCGCTACGCAAGATGCCTGACGCCGAGCTCGCGCGGCGCAAGGCGGATATTTTTACGCGCATCGGCTTCGACCAGCCGGGCACGACCTTGGTGCGCGACCTGGCGGGCGGCTTCAAGCAGGAGCTCTCGCTCGCGACCGCGATGCTGCACGATCCCGAAGTCCTTTTTCTCGACGAGCCGACCGCGGGCGTCGCGCCGGCGGCGCGCGCGCGTTTCTGGAGCCTCATTCGCCGCATCGCGGATTCGGGCAAAACTGTGTTCGTGACCACGCACTATATGGACGAGGCCGAGCAATGCGGGCGCATCGCGCTGATGCGCGGCGGCAAGCTCATCGCGCTCGACGCGCCCGAGGCCCTCAAGGACCACGCTTTCCCCGAGCCCCTTCTTGAGTTCGAGGCCGGCGACGATGCCGCGCCGGACTGGGTCGCGGTCCTGCGTCGCGATCCGGGCGCCGCCTCCCTCAAGCCCCACGGCCTGCGCTGGCACGCGATCGCCACGGACGCGGCGGCCGCCAAGCGCCTGCTCGCCGATCCGCCCGCGGGCGTCGCGGTCCGCACGGTGCGGCCCTCGCTTGAGGATGTGTTTATCCGCCTCGTCGAGGGGGCCGACCGGTGAAGGAGTTCGACGCCCGCCGCGCCGGCTCGATCGCGCGCAAGGAGTTCCGTCACATCCGGCGCGACCCGGTGACGCTCGCCGTCTCCCTCGGCCTGCCGATGCTGATGGTGCTGTTCTTCGGCTTCGCCATCGACTTCGACGTGCGCGGCGTCAAGCTGCTCGTCGCCGACGGCGACAACAGCCGCGCGTCGCGCCAGCTCGTCGAGGTGCTCTCCGGCTCGAGCTACTTCAAGATCGCGCGCGCCGCGTCCCCGTCCGCCGCGCTCGAGGCCCTGGGGGCCGAGCGCGCCAAGGCGGCGCTCGTCATCGACAAGGGCTTCGGCAAGGACCTGGCGGCGGGCAAGCCCGTGTCCGCGCAGGTGCTCCTCGACGGCGCCGACAACTCCTACGCGGGGACCGTTTCCGCCTACTTGATCGGCGCCGAGATCGACGCGCGCCGCCGCCTGATCGGCGCCGACGCGCCGCCGATCCAGCTGCGCACGCGCTTCCTCTTTAATCCGGAGCTCGACAGCCACTGGTTCGTGGTGCCCGGCATCTTCGTCATCGTCGTCGGCCTGATCGCGACCTTGCTCACGGCGCTGACGGTGGCCAAGGAGTGGGAGAACGGCTCGATGGAGCTGTTGCTCTCCACGCCCGTGCGCCCGCTCGAAATCATCGTGGGCAAGCTCGCCCCGTACATGGTCCTGAGCTTCGGGGGCGTGGCGCTCGTCTACGCGCTGGCGCGCTTGGTGTTCGAGGTCCCCTTCCGTGGGAGCCACCTGATGTTCCTCCTCGCCACGACCTTGTTCCTCGCCGCGACGATGTCGCAGGGCCTCGTGATCTCGGTGGTCACGCGCCAGCAGCAGCTCGCCTTCCAGACCGCGATGAACGCCGGCATGATGCCCATCCAACTCCTGTCGGGTTTCGTCTTTCCGATCGAGAGCATGCCCTGGTTCTTCCAGCAACTGACGATGATCATCCCCGCGCGCTGGTACATGACCTTGACTCGCTCGCTGTTCCTGCGCGATCCCACCATGTCCATGATGGCGGTGCCGCTGACCGCGCTGAGCGTTTT
This sequence comes from Elusimicrobiota bacterium, assembly GCA_043731745.1. GTDB lineage: Bacteria > Elusimicrobiota > Elusimicrobia > UBA1565 > UBA9628 > GWA2-66-18. Next base: position 12,503 of record JAYTIP010000281.1, read on the forward strand.
GACGCTCGGCTTCATGACGCTCGCCTGGCGCAAGTTCAAGACGGATCTGGAGCCATGAAGCTTACTCCCACCATCGTCGGCTTCGTGCGCAAAGAGCTCACGCAGGCCCTGCGCGACCCGCGCGCGCGCGGCATGTTGTTCATCATGCCCGTCGTGCAATTGCTCGTCTTCGGCGTCGCGATCTCAAGCGAGGTGCGCAACATCCGTCTGGCCGTCTACGCGCGCCCCGACGACGCCTTCGCGCGGCGCCTGGAGACGCGCTTCGAGACCAGCGGGTGGTTTATTCGAGTCCCGCCCGACGGACCCGATCCGTTCGACATGGTGCGCTCCGGCCGCGCGGAGGCGGTGCTCGTCGCTCCCCCCGAGGGGACGCGCGTGGCGCTCGCGCGCGGCGGCGCCTCGTATCAGCTCCTGATCGACTCGCTCAACGCGGTGCGCGCGCGCGGCATCGAGGGCTATGCGCGCGCGACGATCGCCGAGCACTTGCGCGACGAGGGCCTCGACCCCGGCGCGGCGCCGTTTCAATTCACGACGCGCACGCTCTATAACCCCGCCGGGGAGACCGCGCTGTTCATGATCCCGGGGACCTTGTGCCTCATGCTCTTCCTGACGACCGTGATCCTGACCAACATCTCGATGGCGGGCGAGCGTGAACGCGGCACCCTCGAGACCTTGCTCGCCGCGCCGGTCTCGCCGTGGGAGGTTCTTTTGGGGAAGACGATCCCCTATGTGATCTTGGGCATGGTGGATATGCCTCTGTTCCTTCTCGTCGCTCACGCCCTCGGCGTGCCGATCCGCGGCCCGTTCTGGCTTGTTGGGCTTTCCACCTTCGTGTTCGTCTGCACGACGGTCTCGGCGGGCTTTTTAATCTCGTCGTACTCCAAGAGCCAGCAGCAGGCCATGCTCGCGGGCTTCCTGTTCGTATTCCCTGCGATCCAGCTCTCGGGCGTGATCTTTCCGATCGAGAACATGCCTTACTTCCTCAAGTGGGTG